>NZ_JBEYFP010000046.1:0-22699 GCF_040634455.1 Kitasatospora sp. NPDC007106 | reverse complement strand
GGTGAGGTCGGTGTGCAGCGCGCCGGCGGCGGCGCCGGTCTCGGCGAGTTCGCGCCGGGCGGCGGCGAGTTCGTGCTCGGCGGCGCGGGCGCGGAGGCCGAGCTTGGCCGTCCAGCCGACGAGGCCGCACCAGAGCAGGGCGGCGACGGCGGCGACGCCCGCGACGGCGGCGCGGTGGACGGACGGGGTGAGGGCGACGGCCGCGGCGGCGGCCGCGGCACCGAGGACCATCCCGGCCCCGGCGCGGACCGCGAGAGCGCCGTCGGATCCCTGGTACGCCGCCCCGGCGGGGCGCGTGCGAGCTCTCATCTGTCTGATCCTCGTGCGGCGTCGGCGGCGGAGCAGGGTGACCGCGGGACCGGCCGCGGGCATGCCGGGCGGGCCGGGGCATCGTACGGCCGAGCGCGTTCCGCTCATTTGATCGGTACACGCGGTCGCCCGATCATATCCATTCAGGTTTTCGACTCAATGGCCGAGTTGACACACAGTCGCACAGGATGACGCTCCGCGCCCGTACCACCCGGTAACCGTGCGGCCGAGGGGCCCGGAAGACGTCCGGCGGGCCGTTCCGCGATGTGGGAACGGCCCGCCGGGGGGCGCGCTCAAGGTAGGCGCCAGGGCAGCGTCGGGGCAGCGCCGGGTCAGCCGAGGACCGCCTCCACGTCCCGGCGCAGCTTGGCGAAGTCCACTCCGTGGCCGGAGAGCACCGCCGCACCCAGGCCCTGGCCCTCGCGGATCAGGCCGAGCAGGATGTGGCCGGTGGCGATCTCCTTCTGCTTGAGGCGGAGGGTCTCGCGCAGCGAGAGCTCCAGGGTCTTGCGGGCGCGCGGGGTGAGCCGACTGTGCTTGCCGGCCCGGCGGCCCTCGGCGGGCCGGCGCTCCAGGGCGCCCTCGCCGAAGGCGGACTCCACGGCCGCCCGGACGGCGTCGAGGTCGACGCCGATCGCGGCCAGCGCCCGGCCGTCGACGTGGCCGCCGGACAGCCGGACGACCTCGGCCCGCGCGGCCTCGTGGTCGAGGCCGTCGGCGGCCAGCAGCGCGGCCACCGGGTCGGCCGGGTCGTGCACGATGCCGAGCAGCAGGTGCTCGGTGCCGACCTTCTCGTGGCCGAGCTCGCGCGCCTCCACCTGGGCCTGCATGACGACGCGGCGCGCGCCGTCCGTGAACCGCTCGAACACGGTCAGCCCTCCCCTCTCGTACCGAAGATCCGCTTGGCGTACTTCTTGTGCACCGCCTGTCGGCTGACCCCGAGGCAGGCGGCGATCTCCTGCCAGGACCAGCCCTGCTCGCGCGCGTTGCCGACCTGGAGGTCCTCCAGCCGGTCGGCCAGGTCCCGCAGCGCCCGGACGGCCCGCAGGCCGATCGCGGGGTCGCGGCTGCTCGCGTCCGCGGCGAGCTGTCTCGTCTCGCTCATGCTGTCAACTTAGGTTGACAGGCGCCCGATGTCAACCCAGGTTGACAAAGACTCGGGCGGCCGCACCGACGGCAACGCCTCACACGGACCAGTACGCCCGGTCGTTCGGGTTCCGCTCCCCCTCCCTCGGCATCCGGCGTCCGCAGCGCTTGCCCGTCCGGCGCGAGCGCGCGTACGCGTCCAGCTCGGCCAGCCAGCGGCTGCGGTCCTCCTCCAGCACCGCCAGCGCCCGCAACAGCGCCTCCTCGTCCCGCTGGAACGGCCCGGCCAGCCACGCCAGCCGGTCCAGCGTCCCGTGGAACCCCAGCGGCCGGTACAGCTGCACGCACGACCGCAGCGCCGCCACCCTCACCCGGAGCGGCAACCTCGAATCCGCCACCCGCCGGGCATGCCATCCGAAACTCATCCGGCATCCACCTCCAGAAAGTTGAGCCTGCGTCACTTTCGTCCAACCGATGACTCGTCAGTAACATGCCAAGGAATACGTCGGTCGGCCACCCCCGTCCGGCCTCACCCTGCCCTCACCACCTCGAAGGCGAACCCTCTGCATGTCCATACGCTCCCGTGCGCTCCCCGCACTGGCCACCGGCCTGCTGCTCACCGCCACCGGCTGCGCCGCCTCCGCACCCGCCGCCGAACCGGCCCTCGCCGCCGCGGCCCTCACCACGGAGACCGCCCCGGCGGCGCCGGCCGCGACCGCCCCGAGCAGCACCGACACCCGCGCCGCAGCGGCCCCGACCGCCGCCGTCGCCGCCCCGGCGACCGCCGGCGAACCGGCCGCCGGCACCGGCCGGACGGTCTCCCTCGTCGCCTACGACCCGGCCAGCGGCCACGCCACCCTGCGCACCGGAAACCCCGGGCACGCCAAGAACCCCGGCAGCACCGGCACCCCCGCCAGCACCGGGAAGACCCCCGCCCCCTCCCGCACCACCGGCGCCCCGCACGGCCCGGACGCCACCGCCTCCGCGTCCGCGTCCGCCGCGCCGGACACCGTCCGCACCGGCCAGCTGATCGCCAGCCCGCCCACCCCCGCCGCACCGCGCGGCGCCCTGGTCGCCGTCACCGGCGTGCAGAAGACCGCCGGCGACGAGGTCGAGGTCACCACCCGCCCCGCCGAGGTCGCCGAACTGCTCGGCGCCACCGCCACCGAGCAGCACCAGGCGATCGACGTCCACGGCATCCGTGTCCAGCCGCTGGTCAAGGACCTCAAGGTCGGCTTCACCACCCGCCCCGGCGGCGGCAACGGCTCCGCCTCGGCCCAGCTCTCCCTCGACGCCGGCACCAGCGTCCCGCTCCCCGGCGGAGCCAAGGCCGACCTCGCCGCCGGCATCCGCCTCTCCCCCTCCGTCGACTTCTCCTACGACGGCCGCGGCATCCTCAAGGGCGGCATCGAGAAGGCCCGCGTCGGCTTCGGCCTCGGCGCCCACGCCGACTGGAAGGTCGGCGCCACCCTCGCCGCCAGCCCCAATCCGCTGCGCGTCCCGCTCGCCAAGCTCAGCGCCAGCCCCGTGCTGACCGTCGCCGGCTTCCCCGTGGTGGTCAACCTCGACCTCACCTGCTACCTCACCGTCGGCGCCGACGGGAAGCTCACCGTCGAGGCCGAACAGGACCTCGACGGCGCCTGGTCCGTCCACGCCGACTACGCCAAGGGCAAGGGCTGGACCACCACCGCCGACCCCGGCACCACCACCGTCGGCCCCGTCCGCGCCAAGCTCAGCGGCGACGCGACCCTGCGCACCGGCCTCACCGCCGAGGCCTCCGTCGGCCTCTACGACACCGTCGGCGTCGCCGCGTCCGTCGAGCCCTACCTGCACACCCGGGTCGCCGGCTCCGTGACCCTCGACACCACGGGCAAGCCCCCGCACGTCGAAGGCAGTTGGACCAACACCGCCGGCCTCGACATCAACGGCAGGCTCTACGCCCAGATCAAGATCCTCGGCACCCCGCTCCTCAAGGCCGACCTCCCCCTGCCCGCCTTCCACCGCGAGTGGCCCCTGCCCTCCCTGAGCACCACCCACTGACCCGCGGCGAACCCGAGGGCCGGACCCCGACCGAGGGTCCGGCCCCGGCGCACGAATCCGCTGGCACCGCGGCCCGTAGGCCGACCAGACTGCGCGGGTGGACTCCAACCCGTCGGCGCCCCGCCCGCTCGCCCGGCCCGCCCCCGACCCGCGCGCCCGCGACCTCGTCCCCGACTTCGCAGCCATGCAGGACCTGATCGCCGGGCTGGCCCTGCCCGACCGGGCGTCCATGGACGTGATGAGCACGCTGGAGACCGCCCGCGAACTCGTCCGGCACTCCTACCACCGGTACGAGTTCGCCACCGCCGCCGTCACGCACTCCCTGCTCGCCCTGGAGCGCGTCCTCGTCGACCGCCTGGCCACCGAGCGGCCGCTCCGCGAGCTGCTCGACCGGGCCGTCCGCGCGGGGCTCGTCACGACCGACCGCGCCGCCGTGCTCGACCGGGCACTGCTGCTGCGCGACCGGCTCGCGCGGGGCGCCGCGACCAGCGCCGCCGTCCACCCGGCCGGGGCCGTCGAACTGCTGCAGGCCGTCTTCGACACCGTCGCCCTGCTCCTCGGACCGCCGCCCACGGCCGGGGCCGCGGCCCCGGACACCGGCACTGCCGGGCCCGCCGACCGGCTCGCCCTGCTGTGGGAGGAGCACCGGCGCGCGCCCTACCCCGACAGCTTCCGCGGTGTGGACATCGCGGGCGTCGAACTGATCCTCCTGGACGCCGACGTCGCCGGACTCGTCCGGCGCGAGCTGGACGGCGGACTCGACGCCGACTGGATCGCCGTGCTCTGGCGGTACATCACCGAGCTCGACCGGGTGGTCCCGCTGATCGACGAGGCGTACTGCCGCGCCTACTTCGCGAAGCTCCGCACGGTGGCCGCCCTCGCGGCCGCACGGCACCTCCCCCGGCGACCTGACCGCCCGCGTGCCACCCCGGACTCGCGGCACCACGGACTCGCGGCACCCCGGACTCGCGGCACCCCGGACGGCCGGCCCCGGCGGCAGGGATCAGCCGGCCCTGCGGTACGTGCCCAGCACGGCGGCGCCGATCTGCCGGACGGACCGGCACTCCAGGTCGGCGTGCGGGCCCTCGGCCGGGAACAGGCGGCGGCCGGTGCCGAGGACGGTGGGGAAGGTCAGCAGCCGGTACTCGTCGACCAGGTCCTCGGCCATCAGCCGGTGCACGACGCTCAGGCTGCCGGTGACGATCACGTCGCGCTGCTCGCGCTTGACGGCGTCGACCAGGTCCCCCTCCAGCAGGCGGGAGTTCGCCCAGGCCGAGGTGTCGGTGAGGGTGCGGGACGCGACGAGCTTCGGCACGGCGTTCAGCCGGACGGCATGGGGGCACCTCCCGGCCCCCGTGGGGCCGGGGGAGGGTCGTCGCGGCCCGGCCACAGCCGCGAGAACAGCTGCCAGGTCTCCCGCCCGAACAGCATGACCCCCTCGTCCAGCGTGCTGCCGAGCCGGAACTTGTCCCCGGCGACGGCCTCCCGGCCGAACCGGAAGGCCCAGCCGCCCAGCGGCGTTCCCCCGGACCCGTCCGGGTCGGACACGACCCCGTCCAGGGTGATGAATTCGATGACGACGACGCTCACGGCGGATTCCCTTCGGTGCGGTGTTCACCGGTACGTACCGGCCGCACCGCCCGAACTCATCGCCGCCGCCGGAACTCCTCGGCGGAAATCCGTCGCGGCAGGTCGAACACTTCGAGGACGCGCGGATCCGCGAACACCGCGTTGTGCGCGACCCGGCCGCCGACCACGGTGAGGACCTGCACCGTGTGCAGAAGGAGTCCGCCGCCGGGATCCGGCGCATAGGCGGCCAGCGCGGGCTGCCCGTTGGCGGTGAGCCGCCGCATGCCCCAGCCGGTGCCGCGCATCCGGAAGACGCGTTCCAGGAACAGGCCGTACTCCCGGCTGCCCCGGTACCAGAGCGGCACGGGCGGCATCTCCAGGACGGCGTCCTCGGCCAGCAGCCGCACCAGCGCCGCGACGTCGGCCGCCTCGAACGCCCGCACGTAGCGCCGGACCACCGCCCGCACCTCGGGATCGTCCGGTTCCCGGACCTCACCGGCGTCGCCCACGCCGGCCACGGCCGCGCGGGCCCGCTGCAGCGCGCTGTTCACCGCGGCGACCGTGGTCCCCAACTGCTCGGCGACCTCGGCGGCGGAGAACGCCAGCACCTCGCGCAGGACGAGCACCGCACGCTGGCGGGCGGGCAGGTGCTGCACGGCGGCCACCCACGCGAGCCGCAGGTCGGCCCGCGCCTCGGCGTCGAACCGCGCGTCGGGGAAGGGCTCCAGCCAGGGGATGTCCGGCGCCGGCACGAGCGGCGTCCCCGGATCGTCGCTCGGCACCCCGAGCCCGGACGGCAGCGGCCGCCGCCCGCGCCCCTCCAGCGCCGTCAGGCACACGTTGGTGGCGATCCGGTACAGCCAGGTCCGCACCGAGGCCCGCGCCGGGTCGTAGCCGTCCCGGGCCTTCCAGGCCCGCAGCAGGGTCTCCTGCACCAGGTCCTCGGCCTCGTGGAACGAGCCCGACATCCGGTAGCAGTAGGCCACCAACTCACGCCGGTACGGCCCGAGTTCCATCCGCCCATCATGCCGCACACCCTCTCCGCCGGGGCCGACACGGACGGGCGCCACGCGGCGGAACGGCGGAGAGGGTGCCGACCGATGGTCGACACCCTCTCTCACGTGCGGCCCGGCACGCTCAGCGGCAGGTGCTCACTGGTGCGTCGGCAGCGCTTGCGCCCGCCGTCAGCTGCAGCCGCTAGTGGAGCCGCAGCCCTCGCAGAGGTAGCAGCTGCCGGCGCGGCGCATCTTGGTCCCGCAGGAGAAGCAGAGCGGCGCGTCGGCGTTCAGGCCCAGCTGGATCTCCACCAGTTCGGTGGAGTTGTGGGCCTGGGCCGGGGCGGCCTGCGGCTTCGCCGGGGCGGGCTCGGACGCCCTGGGGGCGGCGAGCGGCGCGGACTGGGCGAGGCCCTCCACGTCCACGTCCTCCTCGACGGGCTCGTAGGAGCCGGTCTCCAGGTGGCGGGTGCGCTCCTCGACGGAGTGGATGCCGAGCGCGGAGCGGGTCTCGAACGGCAGGAAGTCCAGCGCCAGGCGGCGGAAGATGTAGTCGACGATCGACTGCGCCATCCGCACGTCCGGGTCGTCGGTCAGACCGGCCGGCTCGAAGCGCATGTTGGTGAACTTCGAGACGTAGGTCTCCAGCGGCACGCCGTACTGCAGGCCGACCGAGACGGCGATGGAGAAGGCGTCCATCATGCCCGCGAGGGTCGAACCCTGCTTGGACATCTTCAGGAAGACCTCGCCCAGGCCGTCGTCCGGGTAGGAGTTGGCCGTCATGTAGCCCTCGGCGCCGCCGACCGTGAAGGAGGTGGTGATGCCCGGGCGGCCCTTCGGGAGGCGCTTGCGGACGGGGCGGTACTCGACGACCTTCTCGACCGCGGCGGGCGCCGCGGCGGCCTTCTCCTCGACGGCCGGGGTCTTGGTCTTGGCCGAGAGCGGCTGGCCGACCTTGCAGTTGTCGCGGTAGATGGCGAGCGCCTTCACACCGAGCTTCCACGCCTCGAAGTAGATCTCCTCGACGTCCTCGACCGAGGCGTTCTCGGGCATGTTGACCGTCTTGGAGATGGCGCCGGAGATCCACGGCTGGATCGCCGACATCATCCGGACGTGGCCCATCGGCGAGATGGACCGCTCGCCCATCGCGCAGTCGAAGACCTCGTAGTGGGCGGTCTTCAGGCCGGGGGCGTCGATCACGTTGCCGTGCTCGGCGATGTGGGCGACGACCGCCTCGACCTGCTCGTCCTGGTAGCCGAGGCGCTTCAGGGCGCGCGGCACGGTGCCGTTGACGATCTGCATCGAGCCGCCGCCGACGAGCTTCTTGAACTTGACCAGCGCGAGGTCCGGCTCGACGCCGGTGGTGTCGCAGTCCATCATCAGGCCGATGGTGCCGGTCGGGGCGAGCACGGAGGCCTGCGCGTTGCGGAAGCCGTTGGCCGCGCCGAGGCGGACGACGTCGCCCCAGGTCTCGGTGGCGGCGGCCCACACCGGGGCGTCCAGGTCGTCGACCGCGACGGCGGCGGCGTTGGCGTCCGCGTGCTGCTGCATGACCCGGCGGTGGGCGGCGGCGTTGCGGGCGTAGCCCTCGTACGGGCCGACCACGCCGGCGAGTTCGGCGCCGCGGCGGTAGGCGGTGCCGGTCATCAGCGAGGTGATGGCGCCGGCCAGGGCGCGGCCGCCCTCGGAGTCGTACGCGTGGCCGGTGGCCATCAGCAGGGCGCCGAGGTTGGCGTAGCCGATGCCGAGCTGGCGGAAGGCGCGGGTGGTCTCGCCGATCTTCTCGGTCGGGAAGTCCGCGAAGCAGATGGAGATGTCCATCGCGGTGATGACCAGCTCGACGACCTTGGCGAAGGTCCCGGCGTCGAAGGAGTCGTCGTCGCGGAGGAACTTCATCAGGTTGAGCGAGGCGAGGTTGCAGCTGGAGTTGTCCAGGTGCATGTACTCGGAGCAGGGGTTGGACGCGTTGATGCGGCCGGACTCCGGGCAGGTGTGCCAGTGGTTGATGGTCGAGTCGTACTGGATGCCCGGGTCGGCGCAGGCCCAGGCGGCCTCGGCCATCTTGCGGAACAGCTTCTTGGCGTCGACGGTCTCGATGACCTCGCCGGTCATCCGGGCGCGCAGGCCGAAGGTGGTGCCGTTCTCGACCGCGGCCATGAACTCGTCGGAGACGCGGACGGAGTTGTTGGCGTTCTGGTACTGGACGGAGGTGATGTCGTCGCCGCCCAGGTCCATGTCGAACCCGGCGTCGCGCAGGGCGCGGATCTTCTCCTCCTCCTTCACCTTGGTCTCGATGAAGGCCTCGACGTCCGGGTGGTCGACGTCCAGGACGACCATCTTCGCGGCGCGGCGGGTGGCGCCGCCGGACTTGATGGTGCCGGCGGAGGCGTCGGCGCCGCGCATGAAGGAGACCGGGCCGGAGGCGTTGCCGCCGGAGGAGAGGAGTTCCTTGGAGGAACGGATCCGGGAGAGGTTGAGGCCGGCGCCGGAGCCGCCCTTGAAGATCATGCCCTCTTCCTTGTACCAGTCGAGGATCGACTCCATGGAGTCGTCGACGGCCAGGATGAAGCAGGCGGAGACCTGCTGGGGCTGCTTGGTGCCGACGTTGAACCAGACCGGCGAGTTGAAGCTGAACACCTGGTGGAGGAGGGCGTGGGTCAGCTCGTGCTCGAAGGTCTCGGCGTCGTCCGGGGTGGCGAAGTAGCCGTGCTTCTCGCCGGCGGCACGGTAGGTGAGCACCACGCGGTCGATGATCTGCTTGAGGCTCCACTCGCGCTGCGGGGTGCCGACGGCGCCGCGGAAGTACTTCGAGGTCACGA
The DNA here is from genome assembly GCF_040634455.1 of Kitasatospora sp. NPDC007106. Classification (NCBI taxonomy): domain Bacteria; kingdom Bacillati; phylum Actinomycetota; class Actinomycetes; order Kitasatosporales; family Streptomycetaceae; genus Kitasatospora; species Kitasatospora sp. NPDC007106. The sequence continues at coordinate 13,881 of NZ_JBEYFP010000046.1, read as the reverse complement.
TGTTGACCGCGTTGACCGACCAGAAGTCGGGGAATTCGACGCCGCGCTGCTCGAAGTTGATCGAGCCGTCACGCCAGTTGGTCATGACGACGTCGCGGCGCTCCCAGGTCACCTCGTCGTAGGGGTGGACGCCAGGAGTGGTGTAGATGCGCCCGATCCGCAGACCGCCCTCGGGGGCCTTGCCGGCCGCCTTGGTCCCCTTGCCGGACTTCGACCCGCGTGCGGAACCGCTCGTCGTGTCAGTCACTTCTTCTTCCTCCTCCTGGGCAAACGCCCTGGACGCCCCGATGCTTCCGGCTTACGGGGCATCCGGCGGTTCGCTTCTCCTGGTGTGCGGGCAGCCTGGAACACCGACCGCTTTCGCACGTTGTGTTGTGTTCTGTACCCGTCGAGCGGGCATGCGCCGGCCGCGGACGGCCGGAGCGGTGGCCTGCCGCGGCCCTAGGGCGCGGCGGCGGCGGGGGAGGGCAGCGCGCAGCCGTCCTCCGGGACGAAGGGCCGCTCGGCGCGGAGCTCCGCGATGGCGGCCTCGAAGTCCTCCAGGCCGTCGAAGGCCCGGTAGACCGACGCGAACCTCAGGTACGCGACGACGTCGAGCTCCTTGAGCGGGCCCAGTATGGCCAGACCGACGTCATGGGTGGACAGCTCGGCACTGCCGGAGGCGCGCACGCACTCCTCGACCCGCTGGCCCAGCTGGGCGAGCGCGTCCTCGGTGACCGGCCGGCCCTGGCATGCCTTGCGGACGCCGGAGATCACCTTCTCGCGGGAGAAGGGCTCGGTGACGCCGCTGCGCTTGATCACCATCAGGGTCGCGGTCTCCACCGTGGTGAAACGGCGGCCGCAGTCGGGGCACTGGCGGCGGCGGCGGATGGAACTGCCGTCGTCGCTGGCCCGGCTGTCCACGACCCGGCTGTCGGGATGCCGGCAGAAGGGGCAGTGCACCTGAGGACTCCCTCCCGAAGGGCATGACAGCGGACCGGGCCACTCTACGCGATGAGCAGGGGTCCACAGCAAGCTCGACCACAACCTGTGGGCCCGACCGGTGAGACTGGCACAAGATCTAGCGCTCGGGGGTCACGCCACGCCGAACGGATCCGGTTCGTCCGCAGTGTCGGCGCCGCCGTTCCGGCGACGTGTTCCGCGGACCGGGTCGAAATCTCCAGGGCCGGTGAAATAGACTGCTGGAGTCGAACATTTAATCGATGTACACCCAAAGCCTTGATCGCGTCAGTAGACTGCTAAATAATTCACTCGAACGTGTGTTTGGCGCAACCTTTCGATAGGGGCACCAGTTGAGCAGGGCAAGGGAGAAACGCCTGTCCAATGAGGGGCCGCGATGAACACCGTAGAACTCAAGAGCAACTCCATCCCGGTGCAGGAGCGCTCCGCGCGCACCACGGACCAGCAAGGCGTGGACCACAGCATGAGCCGTAGCCAGCCGATCGAGCACGCCGCCGTGCAGGACACCGTGCTCGGCGCGCCCGCCCCCACCCGCTCCCTGCCCGGCCGCCCGCCCGGGATCCGCACCGACGAGGCCGGCCTGACGGAGCGCCAGCGCCGGGTCATCGAGGTCATCCGGGACTCCGTCCAGCGCCGGGGCTACCCGCCGTCCATGCGCGAGATCGGCCAGGCCGTCGGCCTCTCCTCCACCTCCTCCGTCGCCCACCAGCTGATGGCCCTGGAGCGCAAGGGCTTCCTCCGCCGCGACCCGCACCGCCCGCGTGCCTACGAGGTCCGCGGCGTCGAGGTCGCCCGCCCGAACACCGCCGAGACGGCCGGCCGCCCCTCGACCTCCTACGTGCCGCTGGTCGGCCGGATCGCCGCCGGCGGTCCGATCCTCGCCGAGCAGACGGTCGAGGACGTCTTCCCGCTGCCGCGTCAGCTGGTCGGCGAGGGCGAGCTCTTCGCGCTCACCGTCCGCGGCGACTCGATGATCGAGGCGGCCATCTGCGACGGCGACTGGGTCACCGTCCGCCGGCAGCCGGTCGCCGAGAACGGCGACATCGTCGCCGCCATGATCGACGGCGAGGCCACCGTCAAGCGCCTCAAGCGCGAGGACGGCAAGATCTGGCTGATGCCGCACAACCCCGCGTACGACCCGATCCCGGGCGACAACGCGACCATCCTCGGCAAGGTCGTCGCCGTGCTGCGGCGCCTCTGACGGGCAGACGCGCGGGGGCGCGGAGAACTGCGCGGGGCTCACGGCCCGCGCGGCTCCCCGCGCCCCCTTCTGTCCGTCCGGCACCCTCGCGGGCCGTCGCCGCCGCGCTCCTACTTCACCGGCTTCACCGGCGGGGCCGAGGCGTCGATCGCCGCCAGCGAGCGGCGGACCTGGTTGCGGTCGTTGGTGTACCAGAAGTCCGGCATCGACGAGCGGAAGAAGCCGCCGTACCGGGCGGTGGCCAGGCGCGGGTCGAGCACCGCCACCACACCCCGGTCGTCCGCCGCGCGGACCAGCCGGCCCGCACCCTGCGCCATCAGCAGCGCCGCATGGGTCGCCGCGACCGCCATGAAGCCGTTCCCGCCGGCCTCCTCGACCGCCTTCTGCCGGGCGCTCATCAGCGGGTCGTCCGGCCGCGGGAAGGGGATGCGGTCCATGACGACCAGCTGGCAGGCCGAACCGGGCACGTCCACGCCCTGCCAGAGCGACAGGGTGCCGAACAGGCAGGACTCGGCGTCCGAGGCGAACGCCTTGATCAGCTCGCCGAGCGTCTCCTCGCCCTGCAGCAGGATGCGGTTGTCCAGCCGCTCGCGCAGCGCCTCGGCCGCGGCCTGGGCGGCCCGCATCGAGGAGAACAGGCCGAGCGTGCGCCCGCCGGCCGCGCCGATCAGCTCGGCGAGTTCGTCCAGCATCGCCGGCCGGTCCGGCTCGCGGCCGGGCGGCGGCAGGTGCTTGGCGACGTAGAGGATGCCCTGCTTGGGGTAGGTGAACGGCGAGCCGACGTCGAGGCCGCGCCAGGACGGCGGGGCGTCCTCGCCGCCGTCGGGCTCCGGCTCGCCCGGCGTCCGCTCGTCGGGCAGCCGCCCCTCCGCCGGCAGGCCGACCGAGGCGGCCACGCCGTTGAAGTCGCCGCCCAGCTTGAGGGTCGCCGAGGTGAGCACCACCGAGCGGTCCCGGTAGAGGTTCTCCCGGAGCAGGCCGGAGACGGACAGCGGGGCGACCCGCAGCGAGGCCGTGCCGGCCCCGAAGCGGTCGCTGCGCTCGATCCACACCACGTCGTAGGCGGAGTCCTGGAGCAGCCGGTCGGCCGTCTCGTGCAGCGACTCGGCGGAGGCCATGGCCTGCTTGCGCACCGCGTCCTCGTCGGAGAGCGAGCGGTCCCGCGTCTCGCCGAGCGAGGTGATGACCTGGCGGGCGGCGTCCCGGATCGCCGTGACGGCGTAGGCGAGGTACTCGGGCAGCTCCTCGACCCGGCCGGGCTGCGCGGTCTCCATCAGCCCGTGGTAGTTCTCGGCGGCGGCCTGGAGGGCGTCCACCGACTTCTCGTTGGCGAGCTTGGCGGCCCGCCGGACGGCCCGGTTCACCGCGTGCACGGTGAGCTCGGCGGTGGCGGCGCCGGTCACCCGGTTCACCAGCTCGTGCGCCTCGTCGATGATCAGCAGCCCGTGCTCGGGCAGCACCGGGGCGCCCTCGATGGCGTCGATCGCCAGCATCGCGTGGTTGGTGACGACGACGTCCGCCACCTTGGCCCGCTCGCGCGCGGCCTCGGCGAAGCACTCCTGGCCGTACGGGCACCTGGAGGCGCCGAGGCACTCGGAGGAGCTGACGGAGAGCTGGGCCCAGGCCTTGTCGGAGACGCCCGGCGAGAGGTCGTCCCGGTCTCCGGTCTCCGTCTCGTCCGCCCAGTCGCGCAGCCGCACGACGTCCTGGCCGAGCTTGCTGCTCGGGCCGCCGAGCACCTCGGCGGCGTCGAACAGGCCCTCGCCCTCGTCCGCCGGGGTGCCCTCGTGCACCCGGTGCAGGCACAGGTAGTTGGAGCGGCCCTTGAGCATCGCGAAGAGCGGGCGGCGGCGCAGCACGGGGTGCAGGGCGTCGACCGTCCGCGGCAGGTCGCGTTCGACGAGCTGGCGCTGCAGGGCGAGGGTGGCGGTGGCGACCACGACGCGGTCGCCGTGGGCGAGGGCGGGCACCAGGTAGGCGAGGGACTTTCCGGTGCCGGTGCCGGCCTGGACGAGGAGGTGTTCGCCCTCGTCGACCGCGTCCGCGACGGCCTCGGCCATCCTGACCTGGCCGGGGCGCTCGACGCCGCCGACCGCGGTGACGGCGGCGTGCAGCAGCTCGGGGATGCGGGAGCGCGGAACGGGGGCCGGTGTCTCGTCGCCCGGCAGGGGCAGGGGTGCGGAGTCGTTCGTCATGACGCCGCCCACCCTATTGCGCGCCGCCGACAATCGGTGCGCGCTGCGGCGGGCGGGGTCGGCCCGCCCGCCGGGCAGGGCGCCCCGTGCGCCCCGGCCCGGCGGGCCGCCCCGGCGGGTCTGCGGGGGTGCTCAGGCGCCGCCCGGCGGGGCGAAGCTGGTCCAGGCGGTGCGGGCGGGCAGCGGGTGGAGCTCCTTGCCGGCGACGGCGTTGAGGATGACGGCGGCGCGGTGGGCGCCGAGGCCCAGGTCGGGGGTGCCCACGCCGTGGGTGTGCAGCTCGGCGTTCTGCACGTAGAGGCCGCCGGTGAGTTCGGGCCGGGTGGCGACGCGGTGGTCCAGGTCGACCCGGTAGCGGCCCCGCTCGTCCCAGTCGATGAGGGCGGCGATCGGGTCGAGGGCGTCGGGGCGGGTGGCGCGGTAGCCGGTGGCGAGCACCACGGCGTCGGTGCGCAGGACGTGGTCGGCGCCGGAGTCGGTGTGCCGGCAGTGGAGTTCGAGGCCGCCGCAGGGCCCGGTGCGGGCGGCGGTGACGGCGGTGCCCGGGACGATCTCGACCGGGTCGCCGCCGGGCGGGCGGCCGACGGAGCGCTCGTACAGCAGGTCGTGGATCTCGGCGAGGGTCTCGGCGCTGGCGGCCTTGTGGAGCTGCCACTGGGCGGGCACCAGGTCGTCGCGGACCTCGCGCGGGAGGCTGTGGAAGTAGCGGGTGTAGTCGGGGGTGAAGTGCTCCAGGCCGAGCTTGGAGTACTCCATGGGGGCGAGGGCGCGGGTGCGGCTCAGCCAGCGCAGCCGGGTGCCGTCGTCGGCGCGGCGGCGCAGCAGGTCGAGGAAGACCTCGGCGCCGGACTGGCCGGAGCCGAGGACGGTGATGTCGCGGGCGCCGTCGAGGCTGTCACGGCGTTGGAGGTAGTCGGCGGAGTGCCAGACCCGGGGGTGGCCGGCGAGGTCGGCGAAGGCGGCCGGCCGGTGCGGGCGGGTGCCGACGCCGAGGACGACGTTGCGGGCGCGGATCTCCTCGCCGCCGGCCTCGGCGCGGAACAGCCGCTCGGCGGTGTCCCAGCGCAGGGCGGTGACGGGGGCGCCGAAGCGGCAGTTGGGCAGCCGGTGGGCGACCCAGCGGCAGTAGTGGGCGTACTCGCGGCGGGAGAGCTGGAAGCGCTCGGCGAAGTAGAAGGGGTAGAGGCGTTCCTGGTGCCGCAGGTAGTTGAGGAAGCTCCAGGGGCTGGTGGGGTCGACCAGGGAGACCAGGTCGGCGAGGAAGGGCACCTGCATCCGGGCGCCCTCGACGAGCATGCCGGGGTGCCAGCGGTACTCGGGCTCGGCCTCGCAGAAGAGCGCGGAGACGGCGTCGGCGGCGCCGTGGGCGAGGGCGGCGAGGGAGAGGTTGAACGGGCCGATGCCGACGCCGAGCAGGTCGTACGGTTCGCCGCCGTCGCGGGGGGCGGGGAGCGGGCGGGGGCCGGGCCGGGAACGGACCATCAGTGCGGCGCGCTTGTCGGGGAGTTCGAGTTCACCGGCCTGCCGGAAGCCGGCCCGTTCGAGGGAGCGGCGGCAGGCGGTGTTGCGGAGGTCGGGTTCGGCGAGCACCCGGTGGCAGTCGGGGCGGTGGGCGAGGACGTGGTCGGCGAGGGCGGTGAGCAGGACGGCACCGAGGCCGCGGCCGCGGGCCGCGGGCGGGCCGAGCAGCAGGTGGAGGCCGGTGTCGTGGGGGCGCGCCGGGTAGTGGGCGGCGATCGGGTCGAGGTCGGCCCGGTAGATCTCCCAGTAGCTCATCGGGGTGCCGTCGAGCAGGCCGAGGCAGGGCAGGCTGCGGCCGTCGCCGTCGAGTTGGGCGCGCAGGTGCCGCTCGGTGCGGTCGGGCGGCCCGGCGAGCTGCCACCAGGTGTCGACGGCGGGGTCGTTCATCCAGCCGGCGATCAGCGGGAGGTCGTCGGGCAGCCGGACGGGGCGGAGCCGGAACTCGCCGGCGGGGGTGGCGATCGGGCCGTGGTCGGCGACGCCGTCCGGCGGGGCGGGGCGCTCCCCCGGTGCCGGAGCCGCCGGGGCCGGGGCGGTGGCCGGGGTCATGCGGCGGCCACCGGGTTGGGGATGTCGACGTAGACGGACTGCGTCTCGACCGGGCCGACGAGTTCGTCGAGGCCGTGCAGCCGGGTGAGCAGGTTGGCCTTGCAGCGCAGGGTGGCGGCGGTGAGCAGGTGGGCGGGCAGGGCGGAGCCGGTGGCGGCGGCGCGCGGGCCGGCGAGGAAGCGGCGCAGGGCGGCCAGCAGCACCTCCTCGTCGGCGAGCCGCTGGGCGCCGAGGGCGCCGATCAGGCCGAGGACGTGGTTGATGCCGAGGTAGTAGGCGAAGCGCTCGTCGGCGACCCGGTCGGGGACGAAGGTGTCGCTGGTGCTGCCGAGGCCGGGCAGCCGGGCGGTGAGCCGTTCGGCGGCGGAGTCGCGGTAGTAGTAGCCCTGGTTGTCGCGGTAGCGGCCGCCGACGGGCCAGCCGTCCCGGTCGAGCAGGACGAGGCTGTTCTGCTGGTGCGCCTCCAGGGCGATGCCGGCGGTGCCGTCGAGCCAGAGGACGGGCAGGACGACGGCGTCGAGGTAGCGCAGGAACCATTCGGCAGCGACGGTGCCCGGGCGGCGGCCGGTGCGGTCGGCGAGGACCGCGAGGAGGCGGCCGAGGTGCGAGTCGAGCCGCTGCCCGGCGGGGTGCTCGGCGAGCAGGCCGGCGAGGCAGTGGACGCGGTCGGCGGGGCCGAACGGCTGGTGGCGCAGCACGGTGGACAGCCCGTCGGGGTCGGTGAGGCCGGGGTGGTCGACGCCGATCCAGGCGGGGTCGCGGACGATGTCGAAGCCGGGGTGGGCGGCCCGCCACTCGGCGGCGAGGCCGGCTTCGAGCAGGCGGTGGACCTCCGTGCCGCGGTGGAGTTCCTTGCGGAGGTTCTCGCGGCGGGAGTTGGTGATCCGCAGGCCGAGCGAGAGCTTGAGCATCCAGGGGGTGCCGGGGCGGGTGACGGTGCGGACGGAGGAGGTGGGGTGCCAGGGGTCGCCGTGCGGGCCCAGGTCGTGCAGCAGGCCCTGGTCGAGCAGGGCGGCGACGGCGGGGCGCAGCGCGAGTTCGCGGGCCTGCCAGGGGTGGAGCGGCAGGGCGGCGGTGCCGGGCGGCAGGAGGCGGGGGGCGGCGAGGAGCCGTTCGGTGATCCGGTCGGCGCTCTCCGCGGTGGCGGAGTCGGCGGCGAGCAGGGTGCGGTCGACGGCGTACCAGTGGAGGCGGAAGGAGCCGTGGAGTTCGGGCGAGTAGGCGCGGCTCTCGGCGGGGCCGAGGCCGTCGCGGCTCTTGGGGGTGGGGTGCAGGGGGTGGCCGAGCAGCAGGGCCTGCTCGGAGCGGAGGAAGGGGGTGTGGCCGGCGGGGTCGGCGGCGGTGCGGCGGTGGGCGAGGATCTCGGTGGTGCGGGCGACGGAGTCGGCGACCCGGGCGGCGAGGTCGGCGATCCGGCCGGGGTCGGTGTGCCGGCCGTCGCCGTCGGCGGTGCGGGCGAGCAGGGCGGTGGCGGTGACGGCGTCGACGGGTGCGGCGGGGCCGCCGGGCCCGGTGCCGACGGTGGCGGGGCCGAAGCGGTGGCGGCCGCACGGCGACCAGTAGCGGACGGGGGCGCTGAGCCGGGCGGCGCCGCCGAGGACGGGGGCGTTGAGGCGTCCGGCGGCGTCGGGCCGGGTGCCGGTCTCACGGGCCCAGCAGCGCAGGACGGCTTCGGTGGTGGCGTGTTCCGCGGCGGTGGCGGGGTCGGGGTGGAGCAGCGGGTCGTCCGTCCCGGGGTGGTCCGGCGGGTCGGGAAGGGGGCCGGGAAGGGGGCCGTGCAGGGGGTCGTCGTCGGGGGTGCGGCGTGCTCGGGGGGCAGCTGGTCCGGGCGGTGCGGCAGGGGTCGGGGCTCCGGTGAGGGCGGTGCTCAAGGCTGCTCCTTGGGTGCGCGCCGTCGGCCGGCGCGGGGTCGAACGGGTGCGGCGGGGGGACGGCACCCGGAAGGCGACAGGTAAGGGTTACCTTCCTGGGGCGCCCGACCACAAAAGCTCCTCACTCGTTGTGGTGAAACGGAGCCGTTTGCTCACCCGTGGGGGTGGTGTGTGCTGACGGTGCGTCCGGGTCACGGTTCGGTGACCTCTTGTCAACCGGCGTGCACCCCGGCGACGTCGGCCGTGCCGGTGATGGCAGACTTCACCGGCGGCGATTCGGCCGCAGCGACGTCAGGGGGGACGTGGCCATGGCACACATCGGACGGGCGGGGCCGCTCGCGGCACTCGCCGCGGCACTGCTGCTCACCGTCGCGGCCTGCACTCCGGAGGGCGGGGGCACGCCGGAGCCGTCGGGCAGTGCCGCATCGGCACGGGCGGGCCGGCTGAAGCTGCCGACCGACCTGCCCTCGGGGCTGCTCGCGGGGCTGCCGCGGAGCTGGGACGAGCTGCGCCACTGGACGTACGCGGACTGGGACAGGTGGGCGTCCGCGCACGTCTTCCGCAACCCGGTGGTGCGGGACCTGTGGAATCCGGACCGGATGGACGCCGCCGCCCCGCAGCAGCCGGCACCGCCCACGGTGCCGCCCACCGCGCCGCCGCCCGGGGACGGGAGCGCCGAGCCCGATCCGACGCCGGTGCCGGCCGTCCCGGTGGAGCGCCCGTACACCCGCTACCCGGCCTCCGGGAAGGTGTTCAGCAACGCGCCGGGCGGCGGCATCGGCCAGTGCTCGGCGACGGTGGTCGCCGATCCGTCGCACCCGGGGAAGTCCAACCTGGTCTGGACGGCCGCGCACTGCGTCCACCAGGGCAAGGGCGGCGACTGGTTCAAGAACATCATCTTCGTGCCGGCCTACAACAGTTCGGGCGCGGCGAGCGGCGGCCGCAGGGCCCCGCTCGCCGAGGTGGCGCCGCTCGGCCAGTGGTGGGCCGACAAGGTGGTGACCTCGCCGCTGTGGCCGGCCGAGGGCGGGCACAGCGGGGACGCCGCCAACCAGTACGACTTCGCGGTGCTGCGGGTGCACGACCCGCAGGACCCTTCGAAGTCGCTGGAGGAGGCGATCGGCACCGCCGTGCCGGTGTGGTTCGACGCACCGCGCGAGCAGCTGCGGATCTCCGCCTGGGGCTATCCGGCGGTCAAGCCGTTCAACGGCCAGGAGTTGGACCGGTGCGACGGCGGCCGGCCCACCCGGCTGTCCTTCGACGCGGCCCGCCCGGCGATGCTCACCATCGGCTGCACCATGACCGCCGGTGCCAGCGGCGGCGGCTGGTTCGCACCGATGCCGGACGGCCGGACCGCCCTGGTCAGCAACACCTCGATCGGCACCGGGGCGCACACCACCCTGAGCGGCCCCTACCTGGAGAAGGTCGCCCAGCAGGCACTGGCCTGGATCTCCCAGAAGTAGACCCGCCCGACCGCAGGACCGCCCGACCGACAGACACGCACCGACGCGGCCGGCGGCTCCGGGGCACTCCCCCGGTGCTGCCGACCGCCGGAACATCGACACAGCAGACGGGGACAGAGATGCCTTCCACCTTCCGCAGGACCGCAGCCGCCGCCGCGGCGGCCGCCGTGCTCACCCTCACCGCGACCGCCTGCGACCCGGAGGCCGGCAACGGCGCCGACGCGGCCGCGCCGGCCTCGGCCTCGGCCTCGGGCGCCGCCAAGCCCGGTCTCGACCTGACCGAGGCGCTGAAGAACCTGAAGAACTGGACCACGGACGACTGGGCGAAGTGGGCCGGTGCGCACGGCTTCACCGCGGAGAAGCTCAAGGGCTTCTGGGACCGGGCCCGGATGGACAAGGCGCAGGGCATGGAGACCCAGGACGCCGCCCTGCAGTCCGAGAAGACCGCTCCGGAGAACGACCCGCAGCCGCCGGCGAAGATCCCCGCCAAGGCGCAGCCGCACCCGTACTCCCCGGCCTCCGCGGTGCTGGGCAAGATCTTCATGCAGGTGGACGCGCAGACCAGCGCGGTCTGCTCCGGCACGGTGATCAGCGACCCGGCGCACCCCGGCAAGTCCAACCTGGTGTGGACGGCCGCGCACTGCCTGCACGAGGGCAAGGGCGGCACCTGGTTCAAGAAGATGGCGTTCGTGCCCTCGTACAACCGCTCCGGCGCCGCGTCGAAGGGCCGCGAGGCGACCTTCGAGCAGGTCGCGCCGTACGGTGCCTGGACGGCCGACTACGCGGTGGTCTCCCCGCAGTGGGCGGAGGAGGGCGGCGAGCGCGGCGGCCCCGCCAGCCAGTACGACTTCGGCATCCTCCGGGTGCACAACGAGGACTCCTCCGACGGCCGTTCGCTGGAGGAGGCGGTCGGCAGCTCGGTGCCAGTGTGGTTCGACGCGCCGCGCGCCCAGATCGCCGGGGTCTCCGCGTACGGCTACCCGCAGGGGGCGCCCTTCGACGGCCGGGAGCTGGAGTTCTGCGACTCGCGGGTGAAGCCGGCCCGGCTCTCCTTCGACGCCGAGCGGCCGACGATGTACGTGATCGGCTGCACCATGACGGGCGGTTCCAGCGGCGGCGGCTGGTTCGTGCTGCGCAACGGCAAGCCGTCGCTGGTCAGCAACAACTCGATCGGCCCGCGTCCGGCGGCCTGGATGGCCGGCCCGGCGCTCGGCGCACAGGCGAAGGCGATGTTCGACTACATGAGCACCCTGAAGCGGTGACCTGAGAACGGAGCGGGCCCCGCACCCCTCGGTGGGGTGCGGGGCCCGCGGCGTTCGCGGTGCGCCGTTGTCAGGCCTGGGCCACCACGGCGAAGCGCTCCAGCTCGGCGGCCAGCACGGCCGCCACCTTGGCGTGCAGCAGGGTGCCGTCGCCGGTGTGCTCGGTGGAGATCAGCTCGCCCTCCGCGTGCACCCGGGAGACCAGGTCGCCGCGGGTGTACGGGACGAGCACCTGCACCTCGACGGCCGGGCGGGGCAGCTCGTCGTCGATGAGCTGCAGCAGCTCGTCGATGCCCTGGCCGCTGCGGGCCGACACCACGATGGCGTGCGGCTCGCGTCGCAGCAGGCGCTGCAGCACCGCCGGGTCGGCGGCGTCGGCCTTGTTGATCACCACGATCTCGGGCACGTCCTGTGCCTCGACCGAGACGATCACCTCGCGGACGGCGGCGAGCTGGGTCTCCGGCTCGGGGTGCGAGCCGTCGACCACGTGCAGGATGAGGTCGGCGTCGGCGACCTCCTCCATGGTGGAGCGGAACGCCTCGACCAGGTGGTGCGGCAGGTGGCGGACGAAGCCGACGGTGTCGGCGAGCGTGTACAGCCGGCCGCTCGGGGTCTGGGCGCGCCGGACGGTCGGGTCCAGGGTGGCGAACAGCGCGTTCTCCACCAGGACGCCGGCCCCGGTCAGCCGGTTGAGCAGGGAGGACTTGCCGGCGTTGGTGTAGCCGGCGATGGCCACGGACGGCACCTGGTGGCGCTTGCGCTCCTGGCGCTTGGTGTCGCGGCCCTTCTTCATGTCGGCGATCTCCTTGCGGAGCTTCGCCATCTTCTCGCGGATCCGGCGCCGGTCGGTCTCGATCTTGGTCTCACCGGGACCACGGGTGGCCATGCCGCCGCCCGAGGAGCCGGAGCCACCGCCACCCATCTGCCGGGAGAGCGACTGACCCCAGCCGCGCAGGCGCGGCAGCATGTACTGCATCTGCGCCAGGGAGACCTGGGCCTTGCCCTCGCGGGACTTGGCGTGCTGGGCGAAGATGTCGAGGATCAGGGCCGTCCGGTCGACGACCTTCACCTTGACGACGTCCTCGAGGTGGATCAGCTGGCCGGGGGTGAGCTCACCGTCGCAGACGACGGTGTCGGCGCCGGTGGAGGCGACGATGTCGCGCAGCTCCTGGGCCTTGCCGGAGCCGATGTAGGTGGCCGCGTCGGGCTTGTCACGGCGCTGGATCACACCGTCCAGCACCTCGGAACCGGCCGTCTCGGCGAGCGCGGCCAGCTCGGCCAGCGAGTTCTCGGCCTCTTCGGCCGTGCCGTCCGTCCACACGCCGACGAGCACCACGCGCTCCAGGCGGAGCTGGCGGTACTCGACTTCGGTGACGTCCTGGAGCTCGGTCGACAGGCCGGCCACGCGGCGCAGGGCCGCGCGCTCGGAGCGGTCGTACTGTTCCCCGTCGTAGTGGTCGAGGTCCTCGTCGATCGCCGCGAGGTCCTCGTCCATCAGGGCACCGGCCCTGAGGTCGGCGAGCCGGCGGGCGGACTCGCGCGTCTGGGTGCGGCTGTCGAACGTGGAGGTCATCTCATCCTTTGCGGTGTCGGGAGGCCGGCGCAGACGGACTGCGTCGAGGAGTCTGCCCGGCTGCCGCCCCTTCTACCGTCGGGCGGGACGAGCTACCCCTGCGGACCGCCGGCGGCACCGGAGCTACTGCCTCCGGACAACGCCGCGGACCGGCCGTGCATTCCCCACGATGGTCGCACGGCCCCGTCCGCCGGGTCACCCCCATTTCGCCCCGCGGCCACCTCGGCGGCACCGTCCGGCGGGTCGGCGGCGGGGCCGTCGGCGGCGTCCTCGCGGGGCGCGCCGGCCCGGTAGACGTCGTACACGCCGGGGACGCGCAGCATCGCGCGCATCACCGCGGGCAGCGTCTCGGCGCCGGGCAGTTCGATCGTGTAGCTGTGCCGGACCCGCAGGTCGCGGGGGGCCTCGACGTCGGCGGAGAAGATGCCGACGCCCTCGCCGGAGATGGCGGCGGTGAGGTCGGCCAGCAGCCGGGGGCGGTTCAGCGCCTCGGCCTGCAGGGCGACCCGGTAGCCGTTCGGCGGTGCGGCGCCGGGGACCCAGGTCAGCCGGAGCGGACCGCGGCCGTCCTCGCGCATCCGCTCGCCGACCGGGCAGCCGGTGCGGTGGACGGCGACGGCACCGCCGCGGATCGGGTAGCCGGTGACCGCGTCCGGGGGTACGGGGGTGCAGCAGCGGGCGAGCCGGACGGGTGTGCCGGGGCGGCCGGCCACGGCGACCGGGGCGCGGCCGCGGGCACCCGCCGGGGGGTGCGGCAGTGGTTGGGGCACCGGTCTGCCGTCGGCGGGGCCGGTCTCCACCTCCGGCGCGGCGGCCGGACGGCCGGCCAGCCAGCGTTCGACGGCGAGGCGGGCGGCGGGGGTGCGGGCGTGCTCCAGCCAGTCGGCGGAGGGGCCCGGCGGTTCGCCGGTCGGGGCGGTCAGCACGGCCACCATGTCGCCGTCGCGCAGCACGGTGGAGAGGGTGGCGAGCCGGCCGTTGACCCGGGCGCCGATACATCGGTGGCCGGTCTCCTCGCCGAGCAGGTAGGCGGCGTCCACGCAGCTGGCGCCGACCGGCAGGTGGAGGGTGTCGCCCTCCTCGGTGACGACGGTGATCTCGCCGTCGTCGGCGAGGGTGTCCCGCAGCGTCGACCAGAAGGCGTCCGGATCCGGCGTCTCCTGCTGCCAGGCGAGCAGCCGGCTGAGCCACCCGGGTCTCGCGGGGTCGGTGCGGTCGAGTTCGTCGCCGCCGGCCGGGGCGCCGGAGGCGGCCGGGGTGCCCGTCGCGGCCGGCGGCGCGGCGGC
>NZ_JBEYFP010000045.1:0-22904 GCF_040634455.1 Kitasatospora sp. NPDC007106 | reverse complement strand
GCGGCGGCGCCGAGCGCCGCGTCCAGCGCGCACCGCGCGCCGCACGCCCCGCGGAGAGCCAGGACTTCACCGTCGTCGAGGGCACCCCGGCCCGCCCGCCGGCGGCCACCTTCGCCGAACTCGAGATGCCGAAGGCGCTGCTCACCGCGCTGGAGCGGCAGGGCGTCACCGAGCCCTTCCCGATCCAGTCCGCGACCCTGCCGGATTCGCTGGCCGGCCGCGACGTGCTCGGCCGCGGCCGCACCGGCTCCGGCAAGACCCTCGCCTTCGGCCTGCCGCTGCTCGCCCGCACGGCCGGCAAGCGGGCCGCCGCCCGGCGCCCGCTCGCCCTCGTCCTGGTGCCCACCCGTGAGCTGGCCCAGCAGGTCACCGAGGCGCTCAGCCCCTACGCGCAGGCGCTGCAGCTGCGGATCGCCACCGTCGTCGGCGGCATGCCGATCGGCCGGCAGGCCAACCAGGTGCGCCGCGGCGTCGAGGTGCTGGTCGCCACCCCCGGCCGGCTCGACGACCTGATCAACCGGCAGGACGTGGCCCTCGGCGACGTCGCCGTGACCGTCCTCGACGAGGCCGACCAGATGGCCGACATGGGCTTCCTGCCCCAGGTCAGCAAGCTGCTGGAGCAGGTCGCCGAGGGCGGCCAGCGGATGCTGTTCTCCGCCACCCTCGACCGCAACATCGACCGGCTCGTCCGCCGCTTCCTCGACGACCCGGTCACCCACTCCGTCGACCCGTCGGCCGGTGCGGTCAGCACCATGGACCACCACGTCCTCCAGCTCGACCCCTCCGACAAGGCCTCCACCACCGCGCACATCGCCTCCCGCGAGGGCCGGCTGATCATGTTCGTGCACACCAAGCACGGCGCCGACCGGCTCGCCAAGCAGCTGCTGGCCAGCGGCGTGCGGGCCGCGGCCCTGCACGGCGGCAAGTCCCAGCCGCAGCGCAACCGGGTGCTCGACCAGTTCCGCGACGGCCGGGTCACCGCGCTGATCGCCACCAACGTCGCCGCCCGCGGCATCCACATCGACGGCCTCGACCTGGTCGTCAACGTCGACCCGCCGATCGACCACAAGGACTACCTGCACCGCGGCGGCCGCACCGCCCGTGCCGGCGAGTCCGGCACCGTCGTCACCCTCGTCCTGCCCGAGCAGCGCCGCGAGGTCAACCGGCTGATGGGCACCGCCGGGATCCGTCCCACCGTCACCAAGGTCCGCCCGGACGACGCCGAGCTGCGCCGCATCACCGGCGCCCGCACCCCCAGCGGCGTGCCGGTCAGCATCGTGGTGGCCGAGCCGGCCGCCCCCGCCGCGTCCGCCGAGCAGACCGGCGACAAGCCCGCCGGCGCCCGCTCCGGTGCACCGCGCCGCCGCCCCGGCAAGCGTTCCGCGCTGCCCAAGGACGTCGACGCCAACGGCAACGCCCGCCAGCCCCGCCCCAAGCAGCGCATCGGCGGCGGCAGCGGCGGCGCCGGCAGCCGCACCGCGGCCGGGTTCATCGGCCGGTCCTCCGGCCGCGCCAAGCCCGGCTCGGGCTCGCGCAGCGGTTCCAACTACGGCACCGGCCGCCAGCGCCGCGACGTCGGCTGATCCACCGACCACGAAGGGGCGCCACCCGCCACGGGTGGCGCCCCTTCGGCTTTTCCGGATCCGCCGGATCGCCGACGAACCCTCACATCACCCTCCGGACCTCCTGCGAACAGGTGTGTTAGCTTCTTTGTCCGTTCATGGGCTTTCCATGACCTGGATTAGAGGTTCCGTCAATTCGGCGCCGTACCGGGCGCACTGCACGGGGGAGGACACATCGTGTCAGGGGAGTACCGCGTCGATCCGGAGGCACTGCGGCGATTCGCCCGCACCTCCGCCGACCGTTCGGAGAGACTGCGCGCCATCCGCGCCGAACTCGGCGCCCACCGGCTGGCGCCCGACGCCTTCGGCAAGCTGCCCGAGGCCGAGCAGACCGGCCGCGACTACGCCGAGCGTGCCGACGCCGCCGTCGAGAACCTCACCTCGGCCGCCGACACCATGGCCCGGATCGACGAGCACGCCCAGGGCGTCGCCCGCTCCTACGAGCAGGCCGAGGCCGAGACCGCGGAGTCCCTCAACGCCATCGCCAGGGGGCTGTGATGACCGGTCCCGTGTCCGGCGCCGTCGACGCCTACACCAAGATCAACCAGTGGATGAGCCCGCTGGGCAGCGTGATCGACGAGATCATGCGCCCCATCGTCGAACCGCTCGCCGAACCGCTGGAGTTCGTCACCGGCGACCCCGAGGGCCTGGAGGCCGCCGCCCGGCTCTGGCGCAGCCAGGCCACCGAACTGCGCGAGGTCGTCGCCGACCAGCGCCGCGACCGCGCCGCCCTCGCCCACGACTGGCAGGGCGAGGCCGCCGAGGCGTTCCTCCGGGAACTCGCCGAGTACGAGACGGCCCTGGAGGCCGAGGCGGACGACATGGACGCCACCGCCGAACTCCTCGACGAGGCCGCCGCCGAGAGCCGGATGGCCCAGGACCTCGTCGAGACGGTCATCCGCGAACTCATCGAGTGGGCGATCATCACCCTCGCCGCCTCGCTCGCCTTCAGCGTCGTGACGGCCGGCATCTCGCTCGCCGCGGAGGCCGCCGCGGCCGCCGCCGAGGGCACCATCGCCAGCGCCCGGATCGCCAACCTGGTCGCCAAGCTGGCCCGAGCCCTCAAGAAGATCGAGGAAGCGATGAAGGCCCTCAAGGCGGTCTCCAAGCGCCCCCACCTCAACCCCAAGAAGCCCTGGACCTGGAACCGGCCGATCGACGTCCCGGCCTACCTCGCCAAGAAGGGCACCAAGATGATCGGCAAGGCCGCGCTGCACGGCATCGGCCTCACCGGCGACCCGGTCGGCCAGACCGTCCAGCAGGCCGTCCAGTCCGGCGCCGGCATCGTCGCCGACGAGATCGACGACCGGATCGCCGGCAACCCCCACCCCTCCACCGCCGCCCGCGAACACGCCGGCATCGCCCAGCCCCGCCAGGAGCCGGAGCTCAGCCCGGAAGAACGCAAGGCCCGCTTCGACGCAGCCTTCGGCTGACCGGGAGGACACCGTGCTCAACCGCGACCGCGACATCGTCACGCCCTTCCTGCACCCCGGCGAACAGCTCCTCGGCGCCGCCTCGATCAGCCTCGCCCCCGGCATCCCGCACCCGCCGGCCGGACTCCTCCCGCCCCGGCGGCCCAGCGAACTGGAGCAGAAGCTCGGCAAGCCGTTCAACGTGCTGCGCCGCGCCTACGCCGTCGTCAACCCGGTCTCCGCCGCCGTCGGCGCGGTCGAGGACAAGGCCATGGACGCCGTACCGGACTCGGTCTGGCACGGCGAGGGCATGGGCGGCGGCTGGCACGGCGAGGCCGGCCGGTTCGTGCTGCGCATGCACGAGGAGAACAACGGCGGCGGCACCTTCGCCGTCACCGACCGGCGCCACCTCGTGGTCGTCGACGGCTCCAAGCCGTGGCAGCTCAAGGAGCAGTACGCCCTGCACTGGGAGGCGCCCCGGCAGGCCGTGGCACTGCACCGCAACCCCACCGGCGTCCTCCAGCGCGGCCGGATCGACCTGCACTTCGCCGACCGGTCCTGGGCGGGCATCACCACCCCGATGCCCGCCACCGCCGACGAACTCGCCGCCGCTGCCCGCCTGGGCTGACGGCCGGTCAGACGGCTGCTGCCGCCGACGAGGGGACCGGAACCAGCCGCCGCAGGCGCTCCCGGGTCTCCTCGTCGCGCGGCGCGGCCACCACCAGCTGCAGGCCGCCCGGTGCGCGCAGCACCACCTGGTCCAGCCGCAGCACGCCCACCGCCTCGTGCCGGACCTCCTTCTCGCAGCCGGTCTTCTCGCTCACCCGGTGCTCGTCCAGCCAGCGGTCCGCCTCCGGGAACGACGCCCGCAGCCGCCCGATCACCTCCGTGAGGCGCCGCGACGCCGGCGAACCCGACCCGCCCCGCTCCCCGTACGCCGCCCGCAGCTCCGCCAGCGTGCGGCGGGCGTGCTGCTCCCAGTCCACCGTGCGGCGGCGGATCCGGTCGTCCGCGAACACCGTCCAGGCCAGGTTGCGGTCCTCGGGCGGCATCCCGGAGAAGCCGAACATCGCGTCGGCCGCGGCGTTCCACACCCGGATGTCCCAGTCCGCGTCCATCAGGAACGCCGGCGCCGGATCCTGCGCGTCCACCAGCCGCAGCAACGCCTCCGGCACGTCCGCACCGCCCGCCCCGCGTGCGTCCACGGGGTGCGGCCCCGCGCCCGCCAGCCGGAACAGGTACGCCGTCTCCGCCGCGTCCAGCCGCAGCGTCCGGGCCAGACTCGCCAGCACCTCCGGCGAGGGATTGATGTCCCGGCCCTGCTCCAGCCACGTGTACCAGGTCACCCCCACCCCGGCGAGCAGCGCCAGCTCCTCCCGCCGCAGCCCCGGCGTCCGGCGGCGCACCCCCGGTGCGATGCCCACGTCCGCCGGCGTCAGCGACGCCCTGCGGGTCCGCAGGAAGTTCGACAGCGCCTGCCGGCGCACGTCCCCCTCGGCCATGGATCCTCCCCCTGACTCCTGGTAGCCCGACTACCAGTATCGCCACGCACTGCTGCGCCGCCGCACCGGGCGGAAGGCTGGACACCGTCCGAACAAGCACTCCTGACGGGACGACAGATGAACCAGCGCGCCCGCGGCGCCCTCCTGCTCGCCGCCCTCGCCGCCACGATCGCCGCCGCACCGGCCCTGCCCGCCGCCGCGGCACCCGCCCACCACCGGCCCGCCGCGATCACCGCGAGCGCCGACACCCTGCACCCCGAGGGCGCCGCCTGGGACGCCGCCCACGGCCGCTTCCTGGTGAGCTCCCTGCGCCACGGCACCGTCTCCGCCGTCCGCCCCGACGGCTCGGTCACCACCCTGGTCGACGACCCCGCGGTGCTCGTCTCCACCGTCGGCCTCCACGTCGACGCCGCCCGCAACCGCGTCCTCGTGGCCAACGGGGACCCGGGCGTCTCCCCGCGCACCGCCCCCGGCGGCTCGGGGCACGTCGCCGGCATCGGCGCCTACGACCTCACCACCGGCCGGCGCCTCTTCTACACCGACCTCGCCGCCACCGCCGCCGACGGCGGATCCCACCTCGCCAACGACCTCGTCGTCGGCCCCGACGGCACCGCCTACGTCACCGACTCCTTCGCCCCGGTCGTCTACCGGGTCGCCCCCGACGGCACCGCCGGGATCCTCGTGCGGGACAGTCGGCTCGCCGCCCCGCAGGGCGGCTTCGGCCTCAACGGCATCGTCCGGCAGGGCCGCACCCTGGTGGTCGGCAAGTACGACGACGGCACCCTGTGGCGGCTGCCGATCGACCACCCGGAGCAGCTCGCCCGCGTCGCCGTCGGCGGCCCGGCCGATGCCCTCACCGGCCTCGACGGACTGCTGCTCCGCCCGGACGGCACCCTGCAGGGGATCACCAACCGCCTCGGCGGCAACGGGGCCACCACCCGCGTCGAACTCCGCTCCGCGGACGGCTGGCGCACCGCCCGCGCCACCGTCCACCCGCTGGCCGACCCGGCGCCGACCGTGCTCACCTCCGGCCCGGCGGGCAGCGTGTACGTCCTCGACGGCCGCATCGACCTGCTGTTCGCCGGGACGCCGGTGGACACGTTCACGCTGTACCGGATCTGAGGGGGCTCACGGAGCGAGTCAGGGGTTGGCCCGAACCGGTTCTGCGGCCGGTCCCGCACTGCGCAGTTCCACGCGCCCCTGGTCCCGCTGCCCCGTCGGGCGGGTGCGGCGGGCCGCCGTGAGGCCGACGGCGGCGAGGCCGAGGCCGGCCCAGAGGGAGAGGGTGAGCAGCGGGCCGGCCGCCCCGGCGCCGTCGAAGTAGGAGACGGACCGCAGCAGCGTCCCGGCCGCGCCCGGGGGCAGCTGCTGTCCGAGGACGCCGGCCGGGGCGGGGAGCAGTTCCGGCGCGGAGGAGACGCCGGAGAACGCGTTGCCGATCAGCACCATCAGGAGCCCGGCCACCCCGAGGCCGGCCGTGCCCAGCAGGGCCGCCGTCCCGGCCGAGGTGGCGCCGACCGCGAGCACCGTCAGGCCGATCACCCCGGCCTCGGCCCACCAGCCGCCGGTCAGCGCGCCCAGCCAGCTGTGGGCGACCCCGGCGCCGACCAGGCCGGTGAGCAGTGCGGCCCCGGCGAGCGCCGCGATCGCCCGGCCGCCGCGCAGCCGCAGCACCGTCACCACCGCGCCGGTCGCCACCCCGGCGAGCACCAGCGGCAGCAGGCCGGCGCCGAAGACCGCCCCGCGCGGGTCGGTGGCCGGGGCGGGTACCACGTCCGTGACGTGCACGGTGGTGCCGGGCGGGGCGGCGGACTCGGCGGCGGTGCGCAGCAGCTGGGCCACGGTCGGGCCGGCGGCCGAGGCGGTGAGCAGTTCGGGGCCGCCGGGGGTGGCGACCAGGGCGCCGTAGACCTCGCGGTCCTCGACGGCGTGCCGGGCGGCGGCCGCGTCGGTGTAGTGGTGGATCTCGAAGGCGCCGGGGTGCGCCGCCAGCCGCTGGTCGACGGTGGCCGTGGCGGCGGCCGGTCCGGCGACGCCGATCGGCAGGTCGCGCGGGGCGAGGCGGGAGGCGGGCCAGGCGAAGGCCCACAGGGCGAACGCGGCCAGCAGCGGCACCAGCAGCCAGACGGCGACGAGACGGCGGGAGGCGGGTGCGGACTCGGGGGAGGCGGACATGGCAGCCCCTCGATTCAAAGAGAAGGATCGTTCGTTTTGCGTGGCCCACTCTCCGGCCGCCCGTCGCGCTTGTCAAGAATGAACGTTCGTTTTACGGTGGACCCCATGGCCCGCGTATCCCAGGCACACCTCGACGCCCGCCGCCGGCAGGTCCTCGACGGCGCCGCCCGCTGCTTCGCCCGCAACGGCTTCCACGCCACCTCCATGCAGGACGTGCTGCGCGAGTCCGAGCTGTCCGCCGGCGCCGTCTACCGCTACTTCGCGGGCAAGGAGGAGATCGTCGCCGCCATCGCGACGGAAGCCTTCGGCGTGATCCGGGCCGCCTTCGCCGAGGCCGCCGCGACCGTGCCGCCACCCACCCCGGACGTGCTGCTCGGCCGCGTCCTGCGGGCCGTCTTCGACCAGGCCCCGCCCGAGGGCGACCGCCAGGCCTTCGCCCGCCTCATCGTCCAGGTCTGGACGGAGACCCTGCGCAACCCCGCCCTCGCCGCCGCCCTCGACGAGGGCTACACCGCGATGCGGGCCGCCTGGACCGGGCTGGTCGGCAGCTACCGTGCGACCGGCCTGATGCCGCCCGGCCCCGAGGCCGACCACGTCGCCCGCACCCTCATCGCCACCGCCCAGGGCTTCATCGCCCAGCAGGCGCTGTTCGGCGACGCCGACCCGGCGGTCGTCGAGGACGGCCTGCGCGCCCTCGCCTCCATGCGCACCGCCCCCGCCCCGGAGACCCCGTGACCGCCGCACCCGGCCCCGCCGAGCGGCTCGACCTCCAGGAGCGGGCCCTGGACGCGCTCCTCGCCGAACTCGGCCTGCCCTTCGAGGAGCCCGACGACCCCCGGATCGCCCGCCTCGCCGAACGCCACCCGCACTACCCGCAGTACCACCGCATCGGCCACAAGCGGCAGACCGCCTACCGCGCCCTCACCGCCGACCGCGGCCTCGCCCGCGCCCACGCCGACGCCGTCCACGAGGCCCTCGTCCACGACGACGACCCGAGCTCCCCGCGCTGGCTCGCCGCCGTCCTCGTCACCGCGATCGGCTCCCGCGCCCTCCAGGAACGCCTGCTCACCACCCTCGCCACCGGCACCCCCCACCAGCGCACCTGCGCCGCCCACGCCTGGCGCTGGGCCGACGCCGACCCCGCCGACCCCCGCTACCTGGCCCTCCTCCCACGATCGGGTGAGTGATCGCCCGAACCCGCTGGGTACGCTGGACACGAAGGCGAGAATCCGGCCATGGGAGCAGTGATGACCGTCGCACCGCAGCCGACCTGGCCCGTTCCGCCGGAGGGCGGCTGGACGGCCGACGACCTCGACCGGCTTCCGAATCTGCCCCCACACACGGAGCTGATCGACGGGAGCCTCGTCTTCGTGAGTCCGCAGGCCCTTTTCCACCTGTACGCCATCCGCCTTCTCGAGTTCGGCCTGTACGCGGCCAAGCCGCCGCATCTGGCGGTGCTCCGGGAGATGACGGTGACACTCGGCCGCCGCGACCGGCCGGAGCCGGACCTCATGGTCGTGTCGCGCGACGGAGCCCAACGGCCGCAGCAGACCACCCAGCGCCCCGAGGACGTCCTGCTCGCCGTGGAGGTCGTCTCTCCCGACTCCGAGGCGCGGGACCGCGAGGTCAAGCCGCGCAAGTACGCCATCGCCGGCTTCCGGCACTTCTGGCGGGTCGAGAACGAGGACGGCGAACTCGCCGTCCACGTGTACGAGCTGGACGGCGCCACCGGCCTCTACGCGCCCATGGGAATCCACCGCAAGCGGCTCGCCCTCGACCTGCCGTTCCCGGTCGACATCGACCTGACGGACCCGGAGCGCTGGCTCTGAGATTCCCTGCGTGTCCGTGTCGGCGGATGGGTAGTGTGCCCGGCATGCGATGCGGGATGTGCGGGTCTCAACGGCTGAGTCCGGTGGGGGAACTGACGACGGATTCGATGGCGACCGAGCGGATGCGGCTGCGCTTCCCGCGGCCGGGCAGATTCAAGTCGCGGCCCACCTTCACGGTCACCTTCGCCCGTGCGTGCCGGGACTGCGGCACCCTCTACCCGTGCCTCGGCGAGTACGAGCGGATGCAGTTGGACGCCACCGCCGACGGCCTCGCCGAGTGAGCCGCGGCGCGGCTCAGGCCGACAGGGCCGCGGGCGCGGCGGCGGTGCTCCGGGCGTCGTCGTAGCGCTGCAGCAGGAGTTCGGCGACCTCGGGGGCAGCGCCCAGGACCCGGGCCAGCAGGTCGGCGCCGTCCGCGGCGGCCGCGATCCGGTCGGGCAGCAGCCCGGGGGCGAGCAGGTAGGGGGCGACGGCCACGGTGCCGGCCCCGGCCTCCCGCAGGGCGGCGACGGCCTCCGGCACCCGCGGGCCGGCCGCGGAGGCGTACGCGACCTCGACGCCGGCCCAGCCGCGGCTGCGCCGCCAGGCCTCGGCGACCGCCCGGGTGGCGGCATCGGCGGCCGGGTCGGAGGAGCCGGCGGCGGCGAGCACCACGCCGGTGCGGGCACGGACGGCCGCGGAGACGGTGTCGAGCCCGGTCTCCGCGAGGCGCCGGTCGAGCGCGTCGAGCAGCAGCGGCGAGGGGCCGAGCACGTCGGCGAGCGGCAGGTCGGCGCCCGCGGCGCGCAGCGCGGCGGGGATGTCGCTCTTGGCGTGGAAGGCCCGGTTGAGCAGCAGCGGGACGGCGACGGCGGCGCCGAACCGGCCGGCGACCTGGGGGATGCGCGGTGCGCAGTGGTCCAGGTAGGCGGTGGCGACGGTGAGGCCGGGCCGCAGGGCGCGGACGCGGTGGACGAGGGCGTCCACGGTGGCGGCGTGCCGCGGGTCGCGGCTGCCGTGGGCGATCAGCAGCAGGGCGGGGCCGCCCGCCCCGCTGTGGCGGGCGGGGACGGGCGGGGTACCGGTGCGCACGGTCGGCGTCCTCAGCGGCTGGTGACCAGCAGGCCGCGGTTGCGCAGCACGCGGCGCTCCAGCGGGGAGAAGACCAGCAGGTCGATCGCCACGCCGACGACGAGGATCAGGACGATGCCGAGCAGCACGCCCGACATGTCGTTGAACTCGCGCTGGTTCTCCAGGTAGCGGCCGAGGCCGAGGCCCAGGTCGGGGGAGGAGGCGATGAGTTCGGCGGCCATCAGCGAGCGCCAGGAGAACGCCCAGCCCTGCTTGAGGCCGGCCAGGTAGCCGGGCAGGGCGGCGGGCAGCAGCACGTGGCGGGCACCGGCGAGGCCGGTGGCGCCCAGGGTGCGGCCGGCCCGCAGGTAGATCGGCGGCACCTGGTCGACGCCGGAGACCAGGCCGTTGGCGATCGACGGGACGGCGCCGAGCAGGATGACCGCGTACATCGCCGAGTTGTTGATGCCGAGCCAGATGACGGCGGCGGGCACCCAGGCGACCGAGGGTAGCGACTGCAGGCCGGAGAGCACCGGGCCGAGCGCGGCGCGGACGGGCTTGACCCGGGCGACCAGCAGGCCGATCGGGGTGCCGATGACGACGGCGGCGACGAAGCCGGAGATGCCGCGCCACAGGCTGGTCCAGATGATCGAGAACAGCGTGCCCTCGTACCAGAGGTCGGTGAGCGAGGACCAGACGTCGGCCGGGCTGGGCAGCTTGTCCGGGGTGGTCAGCTCCAGGCTGAAGGCGAGCTGCCAGACGCCGATGACGAGCAGCACGCCGAGCACGGGCGGCAGGACCTTCTGGCGGAGCACCTCGCCGATCGGGGTGCGCTGGACCTGGACGGAGTCCAGGGCGTCCAGGCCGGCCTCGACGCTGGCGGTGTCGGTGCCCGGGTCCTTGACCAGGGTGGTGGTGTCAGTGCTGGACATGGCGGCGGATCTCCCCACGCAGCTCTTCGGTGATCTCGACGGACAGGTCCGCGACGCCGGAGTCCTCGATGCGGCGCGGCTGGGGCAGGTCGATCCGCCACTCCTTGGCGACCCGGCCGGGCCGGGAGGAGAGCAGGACGACGCGCTGTGCGAGCCGGACGGCCTCGCGCACGTTGTGCGTGACGAACAGGACGGACAGCTTGCGCTCCGCCCAGATGCGGGTGATCTCGTCGTGCAGGACGTCGCGGGTGATGGCGTCGAGCGCGGCGAACGGCTCGTCCATCAGCAGCACGTTGGCGCCCTGGGCGAGCGAGCGGGCCATCGCCACGCGCTGGCGCATGCCGCCGGACAGCTCGTGGACGCGCTTCTTGCACGCGCCGCCGAGCCGCACCAGCTCCAGCAGCCGCTCGGCCTCGGCCCGGCGCTCGGCCTTGGGCACACCGGCGAGGCGCAGCGCCAGCTCGATGTTCTTGCCGGCGGTCAGCCACGGGAAGAGCGCGTGGTCCTGGAACATCAGGGCCGGACGGCCGCCGGGCACCTCGATGTCGCCGGCGGTGGGCTTGTCGAGGCCGGCCACCAGGTTGAGCAGGGTGGACTTGCCGCAGCCGGAGGCGCCGAGCAGGGTGACGAACTCGCCGGGGGCGACGTCCAGGCTGATGTCGTCCAGGACGGGGGTGGCGGCACCGGGCCGGCCGAAGGACTTGTGCACGTGCGAGAGGCGGACGGCGGGCCGGTCGAGCGTGGCCGCGGCAGCGCTGGTGGTGGCGGGCTCCGTGGTGGTCAGTGCCGGGGTCATCCGGGGACCTCCTCCGTGAGTGGACGGGCAGCTGGCTGGTGGCTCTCGGGGGCCGGGGTCCGGCCCCGCCCCGCCCGGTGACTGGGCATCGACTGGGCGGGGGCGGGGCGGACCGCGGGGTTAGCGGGTGCGGATCACTTGGCGCCGAGTCCGGCGTCCGCCACGGCGGTCCCGCCCTGGGCCTGGAGCACCTTGTTGAGCGGGGCCAGGTCGTAGATCCCGGCCAGGTTCGGCTTCTTCAGCAGGCCGGCGGTCACCGCGTGGTCGGCCTCGGCCTGCAGGGTGTTCGCCAGCGGGTCGTCCAGGAACTCGATGTCCTTCCACGCCGGGTCGAGGATCGCGGCGTCCAGCGCGTTGCCGGCCGCGTCCTTGATCGCGGCGTTGGCGGCCGCCTTGGCCTGGTCCGGGTTGGCCTTGATCCAGGCGTTGGTCTTCACCGAGCCGCGCAGCACGGCCTCCACCACGTCCGGGTGCGCCGTGAGGAACTTCTGCGAGACGATGATGTTGGTGATGACGAACTTGCCGTCCGGCCAGACCTGCTTCTCGTTCAGCAGCTCCTTGGCGCCGAGGCTGATCAGCTTGGACGCGGTCGGCTCGGGCACCCAGGCGCCGTCGATCGAGCCGGACTTGTAGGCGTCCGGGGTGACCTTGTTGTCGGTGCGCACCACGCTGACGTCGCCGGCGCCGGACGCGGCGTCGACCTTGTAGCCCTTGGTGGCCAGGTAGTTGAGGAGCGCCACGTCCTGGGTGTTGCCGAGCTGCGGGGTGGCGATCTTCTTGCCCTTGAGCTCGTCCAGGCTCTTGATCTTGTCCGGGTTGACCACCAGGCGGACACCGCCGGAGGCCGAACCGCCGATGATCCGCAGCGACTTGCCGTCGGACTTGGTGTAGCCGTTGATCGCGGGGGAGGGGCCGATCCAGCCGATGTCGATCGAGCCGGCGTTGAGCGCCTCGATCTCGGTCGGGCCGGCGTTGAAGATCTGGGTCTTGATCTTCGTGCCGCCCAGCTCCTTCTGGAACAGGCCCTCCTTGAGGCCGACCAGTGCGGTGCCGTGGGTCAGGTTGGCGAAGTAGCCGATCTTCACGGTGTCCGCGGAGAGCTTCGCGCCGGAGGCGGCCGCGGCCGGGGCCGCCGAGCTCTTGTCCTCGCTCTTGGAGCCGTAGCTGCAGGCGGAGAGCAGGCCCGCGGCGGTGAGCGCGGCGACGGCGACCGCGGCCGGCCGTCTGAACCGGCCGCTGCCGAACCGGGTGGAGGTATGCGTGGTGGCGGAGTCGTGTGCCATGGGGAGTCGTCCCGTTCACGGTGGGCGCCGTGGGAAGCGCCGATGGAAGAAGTCGGTGTGGTGCTGACGGCACGTCACATGCCGGGCAAGCCGGGCCGGTGCCCGCTGTGGGAAGGAACCGGCCCGGTGACAGGGGCTCAGCGCCCCTGTCCGCCCCCACATCGCGTCAGGCCGCCCTGGCCGCTGCCGAGGACGCCGCTGCCGATGCGGCCGCCTTCCTTGTCCATGCCCGAGAACGCCTCGCTGGGCATCAGACCCAGTCCTCCTCGTCGCCCGATCCGGTGTCACCCGTGGTGGCGCGTACGGTGTCGAAGGCCTCGCCCGCCATGCCGGCGGTGAGGGTGGTGCCGTCGGCCGGGTCGATCAGCAGGAACGAGCCCGTCCGGCGGTTGTCGGTGTAGCTGTCGAGCGCCAGCGGCTCGGCGGTGCGCAGCACCACGTGGCCGATGTCGTTGACGTCCAGGCCGTCGGCACCGGAACGCTGCTCCAGCGTGTCGATGTCGATCCGGTAGGAGATCTCCTTGACCAGCGCGCGCACGGTGCGGGTGGTGTGCTTGAGCAGCACCTTCGCGCCGGGGCGCAGGGCCCGCTCGTTGAGGTGGCAGACGGTCGCCTCGATGTCCTTGGTGGGCACCGGGGCGGGGCCGGCCGCGATCAGGTCGCCGCGGGAGACGTCGATGTCCTCGGCGAGGCGGACGGTGACCGACTGGGGGGCCCAGGCGATGTCCGTCTCCCGGCCGAGCGCGTCGATGCCCGCGACGGTGGTGGTGTGCCCGGACGGCAGGACGGTGACCGGGTCGCCGACCCGCAGCACGCCGGAGGCGAGCTGGCCGGCGTAGCCGCGGTAGTCCGGGTGGGCCTCGGTCTGCGGCCGGATCACGTACTGGACGGGGAACCGGGCCGGCTCGTTGCTGGGGTCGCTGCCGACCGGGACGGTCTCCAGGTGCTCCAGCAGGGTCGGGCCGCCGTACCAGTCCATGTGCGCCGAGGGCTCGACGACGTTGTCGCCGGCCAGCGCGGAGATCGGCACCGCGACGACGTCCTTGACGCCCAGCGAGGCCGCGTAGGAGGTGAACTCCGCGGCGATCGCGGCGAAGACGGGCTCCGCGTACTCGACCAGGTCCATCTTGTTGACCGCGAGGACGACGTGCGGCACCCGCAGCAGCGCGGCGACGGCGGCGTGCCGGCGGGTCTGCTCGACGACGCCGTTGCGGGCGTCGACCAGGACGACGGCGAGCTCGGCGGTGGACGCGCCGGTCACCATGTTCCGGGTGTACTGCACGTGCCCCGGGGTGTCGGCGAGGATGAACCGGCGCCGGGCGGTGGCGAAGTAGCGGTACGCGACGTCGATGGTGATGCCCTGCTCGCGCTCGGCGCGCAGACCGTCGGTCAGCAGCGCCAGGTCGGGCGCCTCCTGGCCGCGGTTGCGGGAGGCGTGCTCGACGGCCTCCAGCTGGTCGGCGAGGACCGACTTCGAGTCGTGCAGCAGACGGCCGACCAGGGTCGACTTGCCGTCGTCCACGGAGCCGGCGGTGGCGAACCGCAGCAGCGAGGTGGCGGTGGTCTCCGGAGTGGTGGTCATCTTAGAAGTACCCCTCGCGCTTGCGGTCTTCCATCGCGGCCTCGGACAGCTTGTCGTCGGCACGCGTGGCGCCGCGCTCGGTGAGGCGGCTGGCGGCGATCTCGGCGATCACGTCGGCGATCGTGGCGGCGTCGGAGTCGACGGCGCCGGTGCAGGACATGTCCCCGACGGTGCGGTAGCGGATGAGCCGGGACTCGACCGGCTCGCTCTCCTTCGGGCCGCCCCACTCGCCGGCGGTCAGCCACATCCCGTCGCGCTTGAACACGTCGCGGTGGTGGGCGTAGTAGATCTCGGGGAGCTCGATGCCCTCGCGCTCGATGTACTGCCAGACGTCCAGCTCGGTCCAGTTGGAGAGCGGGAAGACCCGGACGTGCTCGCCGACGGCGTGCCGGCCGTTGTACAGCGACCACAGCTCGGGGCGCTGGCGGCGCGGGTCCCAGGCGCCGAACTCGTCGCGGAGCGAGAAGACGCGCTCCTTGGCGCGGGCCTTCTCCTCGTCGCGGCGGCCGCCGCCGAAGACGGCGTCGAACTTGTTGCGCTCGATGGCGTCCAGCAGCGGCACGGTCTGCAGCGGGTTGCGGGTGCCGTCGGGGCGCTCGCGCAGCCGGCCGTCGTCGATGAAGTCCTGCACGTTGGCGACGTGCAGCCGCAGGTTGTGCTGCGCCACGGTGCGGTCGCGGTACTCGATGACCTCGGGGAAGTTGTGCCCGGTGTCGACGTGCAGCAGCGAGAAGGGGACGGCCGCCGGCCAGAACGCCTTCAGCGCCAGGTGCAGCATGACGATGGAGTCCTTGCCGCCGGAGAACAGGATCACCGGCCGCTCGAACTCGCCCGCCACCTCGCGGAAGATGTGCACCGACTCCGCCTCCAGGGCGTCGAGGTGCGACAGCGCGTACGGGTTCTCCTGGGTGTCCAGGAGGCTGTGCGTGGCGGTCGTCATGCGAGGCCCCTTGTCGTCAGGAAGGCGTGCAGCTCGGCGGCGGATTCGGCGACCTCGCGGCCCCGGGTCTGCAGGCGCAGCTCCGGGTCCTGCGGCGCCTCGTACGGGTCGTCGACGCCGGTGAGACCGGAGATCTCGCCTGCTGCCTGCTTGGCGTACAGGCCCTTGACGTCGCGTTCGGCGCAGAGCTCCACCGGGGTGGCGACGTGGATCTCCAGGAAGTCGGTGCCGTTGGCGGCGTGCCGCTCGCGGACGGCGGTGCGGGAGTCCGCGTACGGGGCGATCACCGGGGCGAGCACCTTGACCCCGTTGGAGGCCAGCTTCTCGGCGACGAAGCCGATCCGCGTCACGTTGGTGTGCCGGTCCTCCTTGGTGAAGCCGAGGCCCTTGGAGAGGAACTCGCGGATCTCGTCACCGTCCAGGACCTCCACCTTGTGGCCCTCGGCGCGCAGGCGCTCGGCGAGGGCGAAGGCGAGGGTGGTCTTGCCCGCGCTGGGCAGCCCGGTCAGCCACACGGTGGCGCCGCGCTCGCAGGGGGCGGCCGTGCGGGCCGCCTCTGCGGCTTCCCCGGCGTCCAGTGTGTCGGCTGTGGTCACGGTGGTCTCTCCTGAGGTCTCGTCGGTCTGGTGGCTGGTCAGAGGTGGATGCCGCACTCGGTCTTGCCCGAGCCCGCCCAGCGGCCGGCCCGGCCCTCCTCGCCCTCGCCGGGCTTGGCGGTGCAGGACAGCGGCGAGCAGCCGATGGAGGTGTAGCCCTCCCACAGCAGCGGGTTCAGCAGTACGCCGTTGGCCTGCACGTACGCGTCGACGTCGTCCTGCGTCCAGCGGGCGATCGGGGCGAGCTTCACCTTGCGGCGCTTGGCGTCCCAGGCCACCACCGGGGTGTTGGCGCGGGTCGGCGACTCGTCGCGGCGCAGCCCGGTCGCCCAGGCGTCGTACGCGCCGAGGCCGCGGTTGAGCGGCTCGACCTTGCGCAGCGAGCAGCACAGGTCCGGGTCGCGGTCGTGCAGGTTCGGCCCGTACCGGGCGTCCTGCTCGGCGACGGTCAGCTTCGGGGTGAGCGTGATGACGTTGACCAGCATGGTCGCGGCCACCGCGTCCCGGGTGCCGATGGTCTCGGCGAAGTGGTAGCCGGTGTCCAGGAAGACCACGTCGACGCCGGGCAGCACGGTGGAGGCGAGGTGCGCGACGACCGCGTCCTCCATCGAGGAGGTGACGCAGAACCGCTTGCCGAAGGTGTCGGCGGCCCACCGCAGGACCTCCTGCGCGGTCGCCTCCTCCAGGTCGCGGGCGGCCGCGGCGGCCAGCGCCTCGTAGTCGGTCGTGGTGCTCATTCGCCACCTCCTTCGGTCTGCTCGGTGTCGGTCGTCGTGCCGGTGGTGCCCGTGGTGCCGTCGGGCCGGAGCAGACCCAGGAACTTCAGCTGGAAGGCCCTCCGGCAGGAGGCGCACTCCCAGCAGCCGTGCCCGGCCTCCGAGGGCCGCAGGTCCTCGTCGCCGCAGTACGGGCAGTGGAACGGTGCAGCACGCTCACTCACGACAGCTGGTCCTCGGTGGCCCGGGCCGTCCACTGGGCGAAGCGCTCGCCCTCGTGGCGCTCGGCCTGGTAGCGGGTCAGCACGCGCTCGACGTAGTCGGCCAGGCCGTCCTTGGTGACCTTCAGACCGCGGACCTTGCGGCCGAAGCCGGCCTCCAGGCCGAGCGCGCCGCCGAGGTGCACCTGGTAGCCCTCGACCTGCTCGCCGTTGTCGTCGGTGACCAGCTGGCCCTTGAGACCGATGTCCGCCACCTGGATGCGGGCGCAGGCGTTGGGGCAGCCGTTGATGTTGATGGTGAGCGGCTCGTCGAACTCGGGCAGCCGCTGCTCCAGCTCGTCGATCAGACGGCGGCCGCGCTCCTTGGTCTCGACGATGGCGAGCTTGCAGTACTCGATGCCGGTGCAGGCCATCGTGCCGCGGCGGAAGGTGGACGGCTTGACCTGCAGGTCGAGCGCCTCCAGGCCGGCCACCAGCGACTCGACCCTGTCCTCGGCCACGTCGAGGACGATCATCTTCTGCTCGGCGGTGGTGCGCAGGCGGTCGGAGCCGTGCTGCTCGGCGAGGTCGGCGATCTGGCCGAGGATCTTGCCGTTGACCCGGCCGACGCGCGGCGCGAAGCCGACGTAGTAGCGGCCGTCCTTCTGCCGGTGCACGCCGACGTGGTCGCGCCAGCGGGCGACCGGCTCGGCCGGCGCGGGACCGTCGATCAGCTTGGTCTTGAGGTACTCGTCCTCCAGCACCTGGCGGAACTTCTCCGTGCCCCAGTCGGCGACCAGGAACTTCAACCGGGCGCGGTTGCGCAGCCGGCGGTAGCCGTAGTCGCGGAAGATGCCGATCACACCGCCGTAGACGTCCGGGACCTGCTCCAGCGGCACCCAGGCGCCGAGGCGGACGCCCAGCTTGGGGTTGGTGGACAGGCCGCCGCCGACCCAGAGGTCGAAGCCGGGGCCGTGCTCGGGGTGGACGACGCCGACGAAGGCGACGTCGTTGATCTCGTGCGCCACGTCCAGCAGCGGCGAGCCGGAGATCGCCGACTTGAACTTGCGCGGCAGGTTGGAGAAGTCCTTGTTGCCGATGAAGCGGCGCTGGATCTCGGCGATGGCGGGGGAGCCGTCGATGATCTCGTCCTCGGCGATGCCGGCCACCGGTGAACCGAGGATGACGCGCGGGGTGTCGCCGCAGGCCTCGGTGGTGGACAGGCCGACGGCCTCCAGCTTCTGCCAGATCGACGGGACGTCCTCGATCCGGATCCAGTGGTACTGGACGTTCTGCCGGTCGGTCAGGTCGGCGGTGCCGCGGCCGTACAGTTCGGAGACCTCGGCGACGGCCCGCAGCTGGGCGACCGTCAGCTGGCCGCCGTCGATGCGCACCCGGAGCATGAAGTACTCGGCGTCCAGCTCGTGGGGGTCGAGGACGGCCGTCTTGCCGCCGTCGATGCCCTCCTTGCGCTGGGTGTAGAGGCCCCACCAGCGCATCCGGCCGCGCAGGTCGGCCGGGTCGATCGAGTCGAAGCCGCGCTGGGCGTAGATCGTCTCAATGCGTGTCCGCACGTTGAGACCGTCGTCGTCCTTCTTGAACTGCTCGTTGGCGTTCAGCGGCGTGAAGTGGCCCATGCCCCACTGACCCTCACCGCGGTGGCGGGTCACCTTGCGGGCGGCGGCGGGACGGCGCACGGGGGCGCCGGCGACCGTGGGCTCGACCGGTTCGGGGGTAGGGGCCATGGTGTCTCGTCCTTTGGCAGCTGGCTCTGATGGGGGGTTCGGCATCCCCGGGCACGCAACTGCTCTGACCTGCGCTGTTGCTGCAGGCGTCAGGGTGCAGTGACGCTGGCCGGAGGGCGCCCGCGCATCCGCGTCGGCGGGGATTCGCGAGGTGCCGGCGCCGGTGCCGTGGTGGCGGCGGGGGTAGGGCTCAGGTCACCGGACAGATGGCGCTGGACACGCGGAGGAGATCGACGTGCAGTCGACCTACTAGGGTGGCTCCGGCGCTTGGCATGGCAAGAGATTCGCACGGCGAACGACCCTCGGTCCACTAACGTCCGTATTTTGGACGCGGTTGTTTCGCATCGTGGGATGGTGTGGGAATACCCCGTCGTCACAGCCGTGCGGATCGTACCGGAGTGCCGCTTTCCCGGGCCCCTGACGGGCCGTCCGCAGCCCTCCCCGGCCCCCTACGCGCGCGTGCGCGGAGGAGTGGACACCGCCCAGTACGGTAGGGGCGTGCAAGCAGCAGGCAGTAACCCGCGGGAGACCCCCGGCCAGGCCCCCGACCGGCCCTCGCGCCGCCGGGGCGGCCGTCGCCGCGCCCGCCGCAACGGCTGGCGTCAGACCCTGTGGGCCCTGCTCAAGGACACCACCGACACCTGCGTCGAGTACCGCGTCACCGGCCTCGCCGCCGAGGCCGCCTTCTTCACCCTGCTGTCGATCCCGCCGCTGCTGCTCTGCCTCGCCGGAACGCTCGGCTACCTCGACGACATCCTCGGCGCCGGCACCATCGACAAGCTGAAGAACGACGTCGTCTCGGCATCCGAAACGGTGCTCTCACCGGATTCGGTCGACCAGATCGTCCAACCCCTGCTGACCAGCGTCTTCGACAACGGCCGACCGGACCTCATCTCCATCGGCTTCCTGCTCTCGCTCTGGTCCGGTTCGCGGGCGCTCTACATCTTCATCGACACCATCACCGTGATGTACGGCCTCGACGGCAAGCGCGGCATCGTCAAGACCCGCCTGATGTCGCTCGGCCTCTACCTCGGCGCCCTGCTCATCGGCTCGCTCGTCCTGCCGCTGCTCGTCGCCGGCCCCGGCCTGGTGATCGGCGCCCTGCCCAACTCCGCCGGACTGGTCAACGCGCTCTACTGGCCCGCCGCGATCCTGCTCCTGGTGATCTTCCTCACCACGCTCTACCACGTCGCCGTGCCCGCCAACACGCCC
Source organism: Kitasatospora sp. NPDC007106 (assembly GCF_040634455.1). NCBI lineage: Bacteria > Bacillati > Actinomycetota > Actinomycetes > Kitasatosporales > Streptomycetaceae > Kitasatospora > Kitasatospora sp. NPDC007106. Next base: position 3,312 of record NZ_JBEYFP010000045.1, on the reverse strand, counting down.
TGGCGCGAGGACATCCCCGGCGCCCTGGTCGCCCTGGTCGTCCTCGTGGTGTGCAGCGTGCTGCTCCGCGTCTACCTCGTCAGCTCGGTCGAGGGCCCCTCGGTGTACGGCTCGCTCGCCGCACCCGTCGCCGTGCTGCTGTGGATCTTCGTGGTGGCGCTCGCCGTCCTCATCGGCGCCGCCATGAACGCCGCGATCGACCGCCGCTGGCCGAGCGTCGAGACCGCCGACGCCCGCGCCGAGAACGAGCGCGTCAGCGAGGCCGCCGCCGCCACCGTCGTCCGCGAGGCCGCCGCCCGCCGCGCCCTCCAGCGCGCCCAGCTCGTCCGCGAACTCGGACTCGCCGACGGCGGCGAGGACGACGACGAGGAGGACGACGACGACGGCGTCCCCGCTGAGTACCCGGAGCGCTGGGCCGAGGTCCTCCCGCCGAACAGCCTGCTGCGCCGCATCCTCGGCGGCGGCGCCCGCCGCCGGCAGGCCCCGCCCCCGCCGGACACCGACCGCCCCGCCGTTCCGCCGCGGTCCTCCCCTCACCACCACCCGCACCCGGCGCAGCCCGTGCAGCAGCCCGAGCCGTTGTACCCCCCGCCTCCGCCGCCGATGCCGCCCGTCCCGCCGCTGCAGTCCCCCCGCACCCCCTGGGACAGTCGGTAGGGCCCTGGGGCCCGCCTGCGCGTGTCGCGCCGGCCGTGTCGCGCCGGACCGCCTTGTGTCGGACCGCCTTGTGCCGGACCGCCTTGTGCCGGACCGATCCGTGCCAGACCGCCCCGTGTGGGGCCGACCCGGCGGGGAAGACGCGCCGGTGGTTCGGGTGAGCCCCCGCGTCCGATCGGCCGCACATTGGTCGAGGACATGTCGACAAAGCGGGGGAAGTGTGAAGACCGTGCGTCCGTTCGAAGGAGCCTGGCTTGGCGTGCGAACGGGCGGGTAGCCGCGCGAGCAGGATGCGGAACCGGTCCGTCCGTCCTTGAACCGAGGGAGTTGGCCCATGCCGCTGATCAACTACGTCGTGCTGAGTGCGCTGGTCGCGGAGCTGGACGCGCTCGCCGATGTGGGCGCGCCGGACGCGGCAGTCCGGCGCCGCCGGGAGGACGCCCTCTACACCGTCTGCGTGTACACCGGCGTCCGCGACCCCCTGCAGGCCCTCGCCCGGGCCCGCCGGCTGCTCGCCCGGCACAGCGCGTCGCACACCGCCGCAACGCCGGCGGTACGGGTCCAGCCCGCCGTGGTGACGCCCGAGCCCGTGGTCGCCGCATAGCGGCGCAGGGCCGGCAGTGAGACCCGGCCCCCGTCCAGGAGCCCCGCGCCGGAGGGAGCCCTGGACGGGGGCCGACCAGTTCCCCGACGACGTCCCGGCCGCACGGCCCTCCGTCTCCTGGCCCCACCGTCCCGGCCCGCGGTTCTGCCGCACCGGACGGACCGGCCGTGTCGGCCGCACGACCGTCGATTCCCGGCCGCACCGTCCTGATCCTCGGACCACGCCGCGTCGGCCGCCCTGGCCGTGCGGGCCGTGCGGGTCGTGCCGTTTCTGGGTTCCGGCCGGGTTGTCCCGTTCGGTGCGGGTGGGTACCCGGCCGTCCGGGCCGTGCCGCCTCGCTCTCTCAGCCGCGGTGTCCCGTTCTCGGGTTTGCCGTGTGGGCCGTGCGGGCCATGCCGTTTCCGCGTTCCGGCCGGGCTGTCCCGTCCAGTGCGGTGGCGGTGCCCGGCCGTTCAAGCCGTGCCGTCTCGGTCTCCTGGCCGCGGTGTCCCGTTCTGTGCAGTCGCCGTGTCGGCCGTGCGGGCCGTGTCGCTCCCCGTGTGCCGGCCGGGCTGTCCCCTTTCGCCGCGGTCGCGGTGTCGGCCCTGCCGGCCATGTCGGCTCCGGCCTCCGGCCGCGCTGGCCGCACTCTCGACCGGAGTGTCCCCCGCTTGCGATGTGAACGCAAACAATTACACTCCCTTCCGCACTCGTGAGACAGTTGCAGCCGCATCTGGCTCTGCACCGACAAGGGGGCTGTGAGTGGGAAGTGAGACTGCCGGGACGGATCCCCGACAGCCGGTGATGGCCGACGTCGCCAAGCTCGCCGGCGTGTCGCACCAGACCGTCTCCCGCGTCCTGAACGGAGCCCCGCACGTTCGGCCCGGGACCCGGGACAAGGTGCTGGCCGCCATCCGGGAGCTGGACTACCGACCCAACTCGGCCGCGCGGGCGCTGGTCACCCGCCGCTCCCAGACGCTCGGCGTGGTGAGCTTCGCCAGCACCCTCTACGGCCCGGCCTCCATGCTCGACGGCATCGAGCAGGCCGCCCGCAGCGCCGGCTACTTCGTCAGTGTCGCCAGCCTCCGCTCACTGGACGCCCGTTCCGTCCAGGAGGCGGTGGACCGCCTCCGCGACCAGGGCGTCGAGGGGGTCGCGGTCATCGCCCCGCAGATCTCCGCGGTCGGTGCGGTGGCCCGGCTGTCCAGTTCCGTCCCGGTCGTCGCGGTGGGCTCCGGCAGCCGCTCGCGCGTCCCGATGGTCGCGGTCGACAACCTCACCGGCGCGGCCGCGGCCACCCGCCACCTGCTCGACCTCGGCCACGGCACGGTGCACCACGTCGCCGGTCCGGCCGGCTGGCTGGAGACCCAGGACCGCCTGGACGGTTGGCGCCGCACCCTGGAGGAGGCGGGCGCCCCGGTGCCGCAGGTCTACAGCGGCGACTGGAGCGCCCGGTCCGGGTACGAGGCGGGCCGGCAGATCGCGGCGGACCCGGAGGTGACCGCGGTCTTCTGCGCCAACGACCACATGGCCCTGGGTCTGCTGCGGGCGCTGCACGAGGCCGGCCGCCCGGTGCCCGGCGAGATCAGCGTCATCGGCTTCGACGACATCCCGGAGTCCGCCTACTTCACCCCGCCGCTCACCACCGTCCGCCAGGACTTCGGCGAACTGGGCCGCCGCGCCCTCGAGTTGCTCGTCGAGGAGCTCGCCGGGGTGGCGCACGCCCGCAGCCACGTCCTGGTCGCCCCGGAGATGGTCCTGCGCCGCTCCACCGGCCCGGCCCGCCGCCCTGCCTGACCGACCGGCCTGATCGGCCGCAGCCTGCCGCTCCACCTGCCACGAGGCCGGGTGTCCCTCAGGGGTGCGTGGGGGCACCTCCCGGCCGAAGGCTGGGGGAGAACCGCGCAGTCCGGGGGCGGGTGGCTGAACAGCAGGGACAGCCCTTGCCCGGTACGACAGTCGCATCCCAACCGCGCGGTTCTCCGCGCCCCTGACCGGCCTGGCCGCCCGAGGGCGCGGGCCGGGGGAGCCGTGCGGTCGGGGAGCCGCGTCGCCGGGCTGGCCGCGGCCGG
>NZ_JBEYFP010000044.1:0-23124 GCF_040634455.1 Kitasatospora sp. NPDC007106 | reverse complement strand
ACCACGCACTTCCTATCTGCCCCGGGGAGTCGACTCCCCGGGGCCACGGCCGTCGTGCGTCCGCGGCGGGTCAGCCGACGGCGACCCGGGCGCCGCCGCGGGCGGCGGGCTGTTCGGCGCGCAGCCGCCGGTAGTGCCGGGCGGCCTTGGCGCGGTTGCCGCACTCGGCCATCGAGCACCAGCGCCGCATGCCGTTGCGCGAGGTGTCGAGGAACCAGAGCGGCAGCCGGTGCGGTCCGGCGCAGCTGCGGATCCGCTCGGGGGCGGTGCCGAGCAGCTGGAGGTAGTCGTCGAGGGCGAGCCAGCCGGCCAGCCAGGCCGGGTCGTCGACCTCGACGGTGGTGGCGGGCCCGTCGGCGGTGAGCCGGTAACGCAGGGCGCCGCGGCCGAGCAGCCGGTCGACCTCGCGGACGGCGTCCGGGTCGGCGGGCGCCCGGCCGGGCCGGCGCTGGTCGTACGGGGGGCTGAGGGTGGCCTGCAGCGCCTCGCGGGTGTGCCGGGTCGCGGAGAGCGCGGCGCCGTCGGCGGGGCAGAGGCCGGCGAGGCCCGCGGAGGAGAGCCAGATCCGGTAGCCGTCCAGGTCGTCGAGCAGGTCGCGGGTGCCGGCCGGGGCGTCCCAGCGGGTGTTGAGCAGGTCGAGGGCGAGGGGTTCGCCGAGCAGTGGACGGCGGTCGGCCGGGTCCGGGCTGCGGCCGCCGGCGGTGCCGGCCGGACCGTGCCAGCGGCGGTCCGGGCCGGGGACGCCGAGGGCGAGGTCGAGCAGGGTGACCCGGGCTTCCGCCAGGGTGGTCAGCGGTGTGCCGTGTGCGCGCATCGTGCTCCCTCGGCCGGTGTCGGGCCGCTCTCCCCCCGTCCCCGGGCGGCACTGCGCGGGCAGTGCGGCGGCACCGGGCCAGTCTGGCGCCGGGCCGGGCGCGCCGGAACGGGTGGGCGCCCGGTGTGCGCGCAACGGCCAGAGGCCGTGCGCGGCCTCATAACTGACCCACGGGAATCTTTTCTAGCTTCGGATGTGCCAGACCCGGACACGCAGATCCGAACGCCCGATGGGGAGAGTGAAGCACGATGGCTCAGGCCGAATCAGACCTGGCACAGCCGGGCGCCGAGGCGCCCAACGACCTGCTGAACGGCGACACGTACCTGGAGAGCCTGCGTGACGGGCGCCAGGTGTACATCGACGGCGAGCTGGTCAAGGACGTGACCGAGCACCCGGCGTTCCGCAACGCCGCCCGCTCGATGGCGCACCTGTACGACGCGCTGCACCACCCGGACACCAAGGACATGATGACCACGGTCGACCGGTACACCGGCGCCCGGGTCCACCGGTTCTTCACTCCGGCCCACACGGCGGACGACCTGGTCAAGGCCCGTGACGCCATCGAGCACTGGGCGCGCCTGAGCTACGGCTTCATGAACCGCACGCCGGACTACAAGGCCTCCTTCATGGCCGGCCTGGCCGTCACCCACTCCTTCTACGAGCCGTTCGGCGACAACGCCCGCGCCTGGTACGAGAAGTACGCCCGCCAGGCGCTGGCGATCAGCCACGCGATCGTCAACCCGCCGGTGGACCGCCACAAGGCCGCGCACGACATCCCGGACGTCTACCTGAAGGTCGTCGAGGAGCGCGACGACGGCATCGTGGTCGAGGGCGCCAAGCTGATGGCCACCGCCTCCGCGCTGACCCACGTCGCCTTCGTCGGCCAGATCCACCTCGCCAACCTGGAGAAGGGCAAGGCCGAGGACATGGCGCTGGCCTTCATGGCGCCGCTGAACACGCCGGGCATGAAGGTGATCTGCCGCCCGTCGTACGAGAAGAAGGCCAACAGCCCGTTCGACAACCCGCTCTCCAGCCGGTTCGACGAGAACGACGCGGTGCTGGTCTTCGACAAGGCGTTCATCCCGTGGGAGAACGTCCTGATCTACCGGGACACCGAGAAGATCCACCAGTACTTCCCGCGTTCGGGCCTGCTCTCCCGCGGCTTCTTCCAGGGCGCGATCCGGATGGCCGTGAAGCTGGAGTTCATGGCGGGCGTCCTGGACCGCGGCACCCGCCTCAACGGCACCGACAAGTTCCGCGGCGTCCAGGCCGGCCTCGGCGAGCTGCTCGCCTGGCGCCACCAGACCTGGGCCGTCACCACCGCGATGGCGATGGACCCGGAGCCCGCCGAGGGCGGCACCGTCCTGCCGCGGATGGACTACTCGGCCGGCTACCGGGCGCTCGCCCCGATCAGCTGGGACCGCACCCACAAGTTCTTCGAGGAGCACCTGGCGGGCGCGCTGCTGATGACGCCGTCCAGCCACAAGGACCTCCAGAACCCGGAGCTGCGCCCGCTGTTCGACCGCTACTACCGCGGCTCCGGCACCACCGCGGAGGAGCGCGCCAAGCTCTTCAAGATGGCCTGGGACGCGGTCGGTTCGGAGTTCGGCGCCCGCCACGAGCTGTACGAGCTCAACTACGCGGGCGGCCCGGACCAGGTCCGCCTGGACACCCTGAACTGGACCCGCGCGGCCGGACTGCTCGACCAGTACGGCGACTTCGTGCAGAAGGCCATGGACGACTACGACCTGGACGGCTGGCGCAGCGGCCGCTGGGCCGAGACCGACTGACCCGGCCGGGCGGGCGGCCGCGGACGCGGCCGCCCGCCCTCCGCTCACAGGAGGCGGTAATGAACCACGATCTACGCAGCGTCATGCGTCACTTCGCCACCGGGGTCTGCGTCGTCAGCACCTACACGGACGGCGCCGACGGCCGGCGGCACGACGCCATCACGGTCAACTCGCTCACCTCGGTCTCGCTCGACCCGGCGATCATCACGCTCTGCTTCCGGCACGACTCGCGGTTCCTCGCGGACCTGCGGACCGCCGGCGTGTGGGGCGTCTCGATCCTGGACGGCGAGTCCGAGAGCCACGCCCGCGCCTTCGCCAAGGACCCGGAGTCGCGCCAGGTCTCGCTGTCCGAGGCCGCCCACAGCTTCGGCGACGCCACCGGTGTGCTGCTGCTCGACGCAGCCGGCTGGATGGAGGTCGCCTACCGCGACGAGCTGGTGATCGGCGACCACGTGATGGTGATCGGCGAGGTCGTGCGGCTCGGCGCCGCCGACTCCACCGCTCCGCTCATCTTCCTCCAGGGCGGATTCCACACCCTCGAACTCACCCGTTCCTGAGACAACGGAGATCGCAGCACCATGAGCACGAAGAAGAACGCGTTCAAGAGACCCCTCATCGCCTCCTCCGCCGCGGCCGCCCTGCTCGGCACCGCCGCCCTGTTCGCGCCGGCCGCCGGCTCGGCGAGCGCGGCGGGTACGGCGGTGGACACCACCCCGGTGAAGGTCTGTCTGACCGGGAACACCAGCACCACCGCCGAGTTCACCGTCACCCTGCCCAAGGTGGCCGTCGACCCGGTGCTGCAGGCGACCCCGTCGTACCTGGGGCCGTGCGCCTCGTACGGCACGCCGAGCGCCCTGGGCAACGGCAACGTGCGCACCTACGCCCAGCAGGAGCCGAACGGCAAGCCGATCTCGATGGGCTTCGTCTTCCCGAAGACGATGCTGCAGAACCTGCCGACCACGATGACGGACCAGCACCACTGCTACGACATCAACGGCAACGGCGTCATCGACGAGCACACCGAGTGCATGGGCGGCCACGAGCGTCCGCTCGACCTGCCCACCGCGCTCACCAGCACGCCCGACATCCCGTACAAGTGGGCGCTGCTGAACTACAACACCATGGGCCACGGCCCCGCGGGCATCTACGACCTCCCGCACTTCGACTTCCACTTCTACGTCCAGCCGAAGGCCGAGCGGGACGCGATCCGCCCCGGCCCGTGCGCGCTGGCGATCAACTGCGACGACTTCGCCACGGCGACCAAGCCGATCCCGTCGCAGTACATGCCCTCCGGCTACATAGACAACGGGGTGGCCGAGGTCGCGATGGGCAACCACCTGATCGACCAGAGCTCCCCCGAGTGGCACGGCCAGACGTTCACCCAGACGTTCATCTACGGCGCCTACGACGCGAAGATCAGCTTCCTGGAGCCGATGATCACCAAGGCCTACCTCGAAGGCCTGGCCACCGGTGCCAACCAGAGCGGGTGCTTCCCGATCAAGCAGCCGCAGGCCTGGCAGGTGGCCGGCTGGTACCCGAAGGACTACTGCATCAAGTACCGCGCCAACCGCGGCGACTACACCGTCTCGATGGAGAACTACCAGCACAGCTGAGCCATCGACCAGGCAGGGCCCTCCCCCGCCCTGCCCCCGGAGCCCGGCACCGGGGGCCATCCCCACCCCCGGTGCCGGGCCGCACCCACAGGCCGTTCGGATACGCGGAGGAGACAGCGCATGGACGGCGCCGGACATCCACGAGTGGCAGGAATCTGACATGTCATCGGCGATCTCACTCGCAGTCATCGGAGGCGGGGCCTCGGCGGTCTGCCTGATCGACGCCCTCGCCCAACGCGACACCGCGCCCGGCAACCTCACGGTCTTCGAGCCGTCGCCGCACCTGTGGCGCGGCCGGGCGTACCAGTCCGACACCACCACGGTGAAGGTCAACGCGACCCCCGACGACATGTCGGTCCGGGCCGGCGACGACCGGCACTTCGAGCGGTGGCTCATGACCCGGGACCGGATCCTCGGCCTGCCCGAGGGCACCACCGGCCTCGACCCCAGGGCCGGCGCCCGCTTCGCTCCGCGCACCGAGTACGGGGAGTACCTGGAGCAGACCGCGCACGCCGCCCTCGCCAAGCTGCGCCTGCGCGGCTGGCGGATCGACCTGGTGAGCGAGTCCGTCACCTCCGCCAACCTGGCGGCCGGCCGCGCGATGCTGCGCACCAACGAGGGCCGGGTGCGCGCCTTCGACTACGCGGTGCTCTGCGTCGGCGGCGACAGCCCCAAGGACGTGTACGGGCTCACCGGCAGCGGGAACTTCATCGGTGACCCGTACCCGATCACCCAGAAGCTGCAGTCCGTCGCCCCGGACCAGCACGTCGCCGTGATCGGCAGCGGCCTGACCGCCGTCGACATCATCATCTCGCTCGCCTCCCGCGGGCACCGCGGCCGGATCAGCCTGCTCTCCCGGCGCGGCATGCTGCCCGGCGTCCGGCAGAAGCCGGTCCACTTCGACCTGAGGCACGTCACCCCGGAGAAGATGCAGCGGCTGTCCCGCCGTCAGACCAGCCTGCGCCTCCAGGAGATCGCCGACCTGATCGGCAAGGAGTTCGCCGAGGCCGGCGCCGACCTGACCGCGGTGATCGAGGAGATCACCGGCGCGCACCGCGAGCACCCGGTCGAGCGGCTGCGCCGCCAGCTCTCCGAGGTGGACTCCCCCGACCTGGGCCTGCGGATCCTGCAGCGCGCGGTGCCGGACACCGGCCCGGACATCTGGCCGCTGCTCTCCGAGCGCGACAAGGTCGAGCTGCTGCGCACCCACTACCGGACGATCATGAGCCTCTGCTGCCCGATGCCGCCGAGCAGCGCCACCGAGCTGCTGCGGCTCGCCGACGAGGGCCAGCTGCAGATCGTCTCCGGCCTGCAGGACATCGCGGCCGGCCCCGAGGGCGGCTACACCGTCGAGACCTCCGAGCAGGACGCCTTCCGGGCCGACGTGGTGATCAACGCCGTCAACGCCTCCGAGGGCAAGATCCCCGTCGGCGCGGCCCCGCTGGTCAACTCGCTCACCCGCAACCGGCTCGCCGACCGCCACCCGCACGGCGGCCTGCACATAGCCCGCGCCACCAGCCGACTCGCCGTCGAGGGCCGGCCCGAACCGCGCTGGTACGCGCTCGGCAACATCGCGGCCGGGACGCTGTTCTTCACCTTCGGCATCCCCTCGCTGGTGGACCGGAGCCAGGACATCGTCCGTGCCGTCCTCGCGCACTCCCAGCGGATCGCCGGCCTGCGCGCCGAGCGCGTCCTGCAGAGCGCCTGACCCGGCGCCCCGAGTCCAGAGCCAAGGAGAGCACCCCCGTGACCACGACCACCCCGAGCTACCTGGCGGACACCGCCACCGGCCTGCCGCTGCCCGGCGACGCGCGGTTCGCCACCGCCGCCGAGGAGCGCCGGTACCGCAAGCAGCGGCTCACCGCCGCACTGCGGCTGTTCGGCAAGTACGGCTTCGGCGAGGGCATATCGGGCCACATATCGGTCCGCGACCCCGAGCTGCCCGGGCACTTCTGGGTCAACCCGTTCGGCGTCTCGTTCAAGCGGGTCACCGTCGGCGACCTGATCCTGGTCGACTCCGACGGCACGGTGGTGGAGGGCCGGCACAAGGTCAACCCGAGTGCCTTCGTCATCCACTCCGCGATCCACGACATGAACCCGGACGCCGAGGCGGCCGCGCACGGCCACACCGCCCACTCGCGGGCGCTCGGCGCGCTCGGCCGGCTGCTGGAGCCGATCGACCAGGAGTCCGCGGCCTTCTACGGCAAGCAGGTGCTCTACACCGAGTACGAGGGCCCCTCGGTCGCCGTCGAACAGGGCAAGGACATCGCGCAGAAGCTCGGCGACAACCGGGCGATCCTGCTCCAGCACCACGGCCTGATCACGGTCGGCGGCTCGCTGGAGGAGGCCGTGCACTGGTTCTTCACCTTCGACAGCTGCGCCGAGGTCCAGCTGCTCGCGCTCGCCGCGGGCACCCCGAAGAGCTTCAGCCACGAGCAGGCCCTCTCCGCGGGCGCCGGCTTCGGCGACGCCCAGCTGGGCCGCTTCAGCTTCCAGCTGCTCTGGGACGAGATCGTCCACGAGCAGCCCGACCTGCTCGACGAGTGACGACCCGTCGGGCACACCGCACACCCCTGCCACACGAGGAGTGGTCATGAAGGTTCTGCTGTTCGGAGCGACCGGGAACATCGGCGCCGCGATCGCCGAGGAGCTCGTCGCCCGCGGCCACGAGGTCACCGGGGTGACCCGCTCCGGCGGCACCGGCGCGGGCTCGGCCGTCCCGCTCGTCGCCGGTGACGTCGCCGACGCCGAGCAGGTGGCCGAGCTCGTCCGGGGCCACGACGCGGTCGCCTCCGCCGTCGGCCCCCGGATCGGCGCGGACGACGACCGGACGATCCTCCTCGGCGCCACCGACGGCCTCGTCGCCGGCCTGCGCAAGGCCGGCGTGAAGCGCCTGGTGGTGCTCGGCGGTGCCGGCAGCCTGCGCACCCCCGACGGCACCCGCGTCGTGGACGACCCCCACTTCCCGGAGCTGTGGAAGGCCAACGCCCTCGCCCAGATCGAGGCGCTCGGCCGCTACCGCGAGGTCGACGACCTCGACTGGACGTACATCTCGCCGGCCAAGCTGATCGAGCCAGGCGAGCGCACCGGGGCCTACCGGCTGAGCGGCGACGACCTGCTGGTCGACGCCGACGGCCGGTCCCGGATCAGCATCCCGGACTACGCGGTCGCCTTCGTCGACCAGCTCGAAGGCGGACGGGCCCTGCGGACCAGGGTCTCCGTCGCGTACTGACACCGCGTACCGGCGGACCGACGGCCCCCACCCGACGGTCCGCACCCCGCATCAGCACCACCGGCCCGCCCGGCCGCCGGCCCCCGCCGGCCACCGGGCGCGCCACCACTCCGGAGGGAACCCGAAACCATGTCATCCACCGCCAGGGCCAAGGGCGGCGGCGCGGTCGTCGCCATCCTGGGCGCACTCACCGCACTGGGTCCGCTGTCCAACGACACCTACCTGCCCGGTCTGCCCGACCTCACCCACGACCTGCACGCGAGCGCCTCGGCCGGCCAGCTCAGCCTCACCGCCTGCCTGCTCGGCCTCGGCCTCGGCCAGCTCTTCGCCGGCCCGATCTCGGACGCCGCCGGCCGCCGCAAGCCGCTGCTGTGGGGCCTCGGCGTCTACACCGTGGCGGCGCTGCTGTGCGCCGTCGCACCGAACATCTGGCTGCTGGTCGCGCTGCGCGCGATCCAGGGCCTCGGCGGCGCGGTCGGCATCGTGATCGCCGCCGCGGTCGTCCGCGACAAGCACGAGGGCGCCGCGGCCGCCAAGTACTTCGCGCTGCTGATGCTGATCACCGGCCTGGCGCCGGTGCTCGCCCCAGTGGCCGGCGGCCAGCTGCTGCGCTTCACCTCCTGGCACGGCGTCTTCACCCTGCTCGGCGTCCTCGGCGCGCTGCTGCTCGTCGTGGTCGCCGTCGGCCTGCCGGAGACCCACCCGGTGGAGCGGCGGCGCACCGGCGGCCTGAAGGCGACCGGCCCGGTCTTCCGCCGGCTGCTCTCCGACCGCGTCTTCGTCGGCTACAACCTGGCCTGCGGCCTCGCCTTCGCGGCGATGTTCGCGTACATCGCGGGTTCGCCGTTCGTGCTGCAGGACATCCACGGCATGTCCCCGCAGGGCTTCAGCGCGGTGTTCGCGGTCAACGCGGCCGGCCTGGTGGTCTGCGCGCAGATCTGCGGCCGGATCGTGCACCGCACCGGCCCGCGCCCGCTGCTCGCGATCGGCCTGACCGGCTCCGCGGTGGGCGGCCTCGGCCTGCTCGTCACGGTGCTCGCCGACGGCGGCCTGGTGCCGCTGCTGGTCGCGCTGTTCGTGGTGGTCTCCAGCGTCGGCCTGGTCATGCCGACCGCGACCGCGCTCGCCCTGCAGGAGCACGGCGACTCGGCTGGCTCCGCGGCGGCCCTGCTCGGCCTGTCCCAGCACATCATCGGCGCCGCCGTGGTGCCGCTGGTGGGCCTGGCCGGCGAGGGCACGGCCGTGCCGATGGGCATCGTCATCGCGGTGCTCGGCAGCGGCGCGCTGCTCTCCTTCGCCGCGCTGACCCGCGCCGCGGCCGCGCCGGCCCCGGCGGCCGGGGCGGACGCCCGCTCGGAGCAGGCCGCGCACGCCTGATCCTCCGCCGCCCCGCCGGGCCCGTCCCGGCGGGGCGGCCCCTCGCTCTCCCCCGCACCACCCGCACCACCCGCTCCACCGTGCAAGCCCCCGCTCCCCCGGAACCACTGAAGTACGGGCGTTGCGCCCCGATCGCCTCGCACGCTCTGCCGCACCGCGTCCCATTTCACGAGCCGGAGATCGTTATGCCGTTCGCAACCTCGACCGACGTCCTGTCCCGGGAGGAGTCCTGGCGGACCCTGCCCGCGGCCCAGCAGCCGGACTGGCCGGACCCCGATGCCCTGGAGCGGGTCTGCGACGAACTGCGCACCTACCCGCCGCTGGTGTTCGCCGGGGAGTGCGACAACCTGACCGCCCGACTGGCCGCCGTGGCCCGCGGCGAGGCCTTCCTGCTGCAGGGCGGCGACTGCGCGGAGACCTTCGACGGCGTCTCCGCCGGGCAGATCCGCTCCAAGCTGAAGACCATGCTGCAGATGGCCGCCGTACTGACCTTCGGCGCCTCGGTGCCGGTGGTCAAGGTCGGCCGGATCGCCGGCCAGTACTCCAAGCCGCGTTCGCAGCCCACCGAGACCCGGGACGGCGTCACCCTGCCGACCTACCGCGGCGACTCGGTCAACGGGCTGGCGTTCACCGCCGAGGCCCGGGTGCCCGACCCGCAGCGGCTGCTGCGGATGTACAACTCCTCCGCCGCGACCCTCAACCTCGTCCGCGCGTTCATCTCCGGCGGCTACGCAGACCTGCGCGAAGTGCACTCCTGGAACCAGGACTTCGTCCGCACCTCGCCGGCCGGCCAGCGCTACGAGCGGCTCGCCGAGGAGATCGACTCCGCCCTCTCGTTCATGCGGGCCTGCGGCGTCGACCCGACCGAGCTGCACCGCACCGAGTTCTACACCAGCCACGAAGCGCTGATCCTGGACTACGAGTGCGCGATGTCCCGCCTCGACAGCCGGTCCAACGACCGCTACGACGTCTCCGCCCACATGCTGTGGATCGGCGAGCGCACCCGCCAACTGGACGGAGCCCACCTGGAGTTCGCCTCCAAGGTGAACAACCCGATCGGCGTCAAGCTCGGCCCGACCACCACCGCGGACGAGGCGCTCAGCCTGATCGACCGGCTCGACCCGAAGCGCGTCCCCGGCCGGCTCACCTTCATCACCCGGATGGGTGCGGAGAAGATCCGCGACCTGCTGCCGCGGCTGGTCGAGAAGGTCACCGCCGAGGGCGCCCAGGTCGCCTGGGTCTGCGACCCGATGCACGGCAACACCTTCACCGCCTCCACCGGCCACAAGACCCGCAGCTTCGACGCGGTGCTGGACGAGGTCGCCGGCTTCTTCGAGGTGCACCGCTCGCTGGGCACCCACCCGGGCGGCATCCACGTCGAGATCACCGGCGACGACGTCACCGAGTGCGTCGGCGGCGGCCACGCCCTGGTCGCCGAGGACCTCCACCAGCGGTACGAGTCGGCCTGCGACCCGCGGCTCAACCGCAGCCAGTCGCTCGACCTGGCCTTCCTGGTCGCCGAGATGTACCGGGGCCGCGGCACCGCCGCAGGCGTCCGGACCGTCCAGGCGGTGCGCTGATGCGCGCCGTCCGCGGGGCGATCCAGGTCGACCGGGACGACCCGGTCGAGGTCATGGACGCCACCCGCCTGCTGCTCCAGGAGATCATCGAGGCGAACTCGCTCGTCCCAGACGACCTGGTCTCGATCCTCTTCACCGCCACCCCCGACCTGCGCAGCGGCTTCCCCGCCCGCGCCGCCCGCGACCTCGGCCTGACCGACGTGCCGCTGATGTGCGCCCAGGAGATGGACGTCGACGGCGGCCTGCCGCGCACCGTCCGGGTGCTGGTCACCGCCGAGACCCCGCTGCCCCGCGACCGCGTCCGGCACGTGTACCTCGGCGGCGCCCGGGCCCTGCGCCCCGACCTGGCGCAGCCGATGGCGGGTGCCCGGTGATCCGTACCGCCGCGGTGGTCGGGGCCGGACTGATCGGCACCTCGGTGGCGCTCGCGCTGAGCCGCCGCGGGGTGCTGGTGCACCTGCTCGACACCGACCGGGACGCCGTCCGCACCGCCGTCGCGCTCGGCGGCGGGGTGGACTGCCCGCCGGACGAGCCGGTGGACATCGCGGTGATCGCGGTGCCGCCGAGCGCGGTCGGCCGGGTGCTGGCCGACCACCAGGCCCGCGGCCTCGCCCACGCCTACACCGACGTGGCGAGCGTCAAGCACGAGACCGAGCGGGCGGTGCTCGGCGGCGCCCCGGACCCGTCCCTGTTCGTCGGCGGCCACCCGATGGCCGGCGGCGAGCGGTCCGGGCCGCTCGCCGCCTGCGCCAACCTCTTCGAGGGCCGCACCTGGGTGCTGACCGCCTGCGAGATGACCTCCCGGGAGACGCTCAACCGGGCGCTCGCCATGGTCGCCATGTGCGGCGCGGTGCCGGTGGTGATGGAGAGCGACGCGCACGACCGGGCGGTGGCACTCGTCTCGCACGCGCCGCACGTGGTCGCCGCGCTGATGGCCGCCCGGCTGGAGAACGCCCCCGAGGAGGCGTCCCGGCTGGCCGGCCAGGGGGTGCGCGACATGACCCGGATCGCCGGCGGCGACCCCGGGCTGTGGGGCGACATCCTGGAGTCCAACGCCACCGCCGTCGCCGACGTGCTCAGCGAACTCGCCGACGACCTGGCGACCACCGTGCGGGCGCTGCGCGGCCTCGCCGAGGTCGACGCGGCCAAGCGGGCCGAGGAGATGACCCGGGTCATCGACCTGCTCGGCCGCGGCAACGCCGGCCGGGCCCGGCTGCCCGGCAAGCCCGGTACGGCGGGCGGCGCGCTGGTGCCGGTGGTCATCGGCGACCGGCCCGGCGAACTGGCCCGGCTCTTCGCCGCCGTCCAGGACACCGGCGTCAACATCGAGGACGTGTCGATCGACCACTCCACCGGCCGCCCGAGCGGTCTGGTCGAACTGGTGGTCGCCACCGACGCGGCCGGCCTGCTCGCCGACCGGCTGCTGGCCGCCAACTGGACGGTGCAGCGGATCCGCCCGGTCTACGCGAACCGCGCCGCCGGCGCCGAGGACCGGGACCGCGGCACCGCGGACCGCGTCTCCGTGCCGAGCTGACGAAGGAGCAGCAGTGACGCTGGTCTACGTGCTCAACGGCCCCAACCTGGCCCGGCTCGGTCTGACCGAGCCGGGCCGGGACGGCCGCGCCGCCTACCCGGAACTCGTCCGGGTCTGCCAGGAGACCGCCGCCGAGCTCGGCCTGCGGGCCGTCGTGCTGCAGACCGACAGCGAGGCGGAACTGGTCGGCTGGCTGCACCGGGTCGCCGAGGAGGCGGCCCCGCTGGTGCTCAACCCGGCCGCGTTCACGCACTGCTCGTACCCGGTGCGGGACGCGCTCGCGCTGCGCCGTGCCCCGGCGATCGAGGTGCACCTGTGCAACCCGTACGCGCGCGAGCCGTTCCGCCGGGTCTCCGTGCTGTCCGACGTGGTCGACGGCGCGGTGACCGGCCTCGGGACGGACTCCTACCGGCTCGCGCTGCACGCCGTCGCCCGCCTCGCCGGGGCGGGCGCCCGTCCGGAACCCCGAGGAGCCATCGCGTGACCACCGCCGCCCGAGGGGCGATCGCCCGCATCCCGGGCTCCAAGAGCATCACCAACCGGGCGCTGCTGCTGGCCGCGGCCGCGCTCGGCCCGAGCCGGCTCGGGGCACCGCTGGTCAGCGCCGACACCGTCGCCTTCCGCCGGGCGCTGGAGGCGCTCGGCGTGCGGGTGGACGAGCAGGACGGCGACTGGGTCGTGCACGGCACCGGCCGCGGCCCGCACGGCCGCGCCCGCATCTGGTGCGAGGACGCCGGCACCGCCGCCCGCTTCCTGCCGGTGCTCGCCGCGGCCGGCTTCGGCCGGTTCGAGGTGGACGGCACCGAGCAGCTCCGGGCCCGCCCGCTCGGCCCGCTGGTCGACGCCCTGGTGCGGCTCGGCGCCGAAGTGACGGCCGGGCCCGGCGGCCGGCTGCCACTGACCGTCCGCACCACCGGACTGCAGGGCGGCGAGATCGCCCTCGACTCCACCAGCAGCAGCCAGTACCTGACCGGTCTGCTGCTGTCCGCCCCGCTGATGCGCAGCCCGCTCACCGTGCACGCGGCGGGCCTGGTGAGCCGCCCCTACATCGACATGACGGTGGCGCTGATGCGCCGCTTCGGCGCCGACGTGGCGGAGGGGCCGGACGGCCGGCTGCGGGTCACCGGCGACTACCGGGCCACCGACCTGCGGATCGAGCCGGACGCCTCCACCGCCTCGTACGTGTTCGCGGCGGCGGCGGTGACCGGCCGGTCGGTCACCGTGCCGGGACTCGGCCGCGACAGCCTCCAGGGCGACCTGCGGTTCGTCGAGGTGCTGCGGCGGGCCGGCGCCGAGGTGGAGATCGGCGAGGACGGGACCACCGTGACCGGGACGGGGCGGCTGCGCGGCGGCTTCGAGGTCGACATGGGCGACATCTCCGACACCTTCATGACGCTGGCGGCCGTCGCACCGCTCGCGGACGGGCCGATCACCGTCACCGGCATCCGGCACGCCCGGTTCAAGGAGTCCGACCGGATCACCGCCGTCGCCGGCAACCTGCGGCGGCTCGGCGTCGAGGTGACGGAGGGCCCGGACCGGCTCACCGTGCACCCCGGACCGGTCTCCGGCGGCCTCGTCGACTGTCACCGCGACCACCGGATCGCGATGTCCTTCTCCGTCCTGGGCCTGCGGGTTCCGGGCATCGTGCTGGACGACCCGTCCTGCGTCGACAAGACCTTCCCCGAGTTCCACACCGAATTCGCCCGCCTCTTCGCCTGACGAAGAGCCCACAGGGGCGCGGGGAACGACGGAGAGCACCTCAGGGGCGCGGGGAACTGCGCGATCCGGATGCGGCTCACGGACGGATCAGGTCGGCCCTGACTCGTTCCGAGGCCCATCCCCGGACTGCGCAGTTCCCCGCGCCCCTTGTCCGTCACTGCCAGGCGGCAGCCGCCCGCAGGACCACGTCGTTGGCCTCCGGCTCCCCCACCGTGATCCGCACGCCGTCCGTCCCGTACGGCCGGACCACGGCGCCGAGTTCCGCACAGGCCTCGGTGAACGCGGCGGTGCGCCCGCCCAGCCGCAGCCAGACGAAGTTGGCCTCGCTGTCCGGCAGGTCGAAGCCGCTCTCCCGGAGCGCCGCGGTGACCCGGGCCCGTTCCTTCACCAGCAGTTCGACCCGGTCGAGGAGTTCGTCCTCGGCGGCGAGCGAGGCCAGTGCGGCGTCCTGGGCGAGCCCGCTGACGCCGAACGGCAGCCCCACCTTGCGGAGCACGGCCGCCACCTCGGGGTGGGCGACGGCGTAGCCGATCCGCAGGCCGGCCAGGCCGTAGGCCTTGGAGAAGGTGCGCAGCAGCACGACGTTGCCGTGTCGGCGGTGGAACGCGAGGCCGTCGGCGGCGTCCGGGTCGCGGACGAACTCGGTGTAGGCCTCGTCGAGGACGACCGTCACGTCGCTCGGCACCCGGTCGAGGAAGCGCTCCAGTTCGGCGCGGCGGACGACGGTGCCGGTGGGGTTGTTGGGGGTGCAGAGGAAGATCAGCCGGGTGCGGTCGGTGACCGCGTCGGCCATGGCGTCGAGGTCGTGGCGCTCGTCGGCGAGCAGCGGCACCCGGACGGAGGTGGCGCCGCAGACCTCGGCCATGATCGGGTACGCCTCGAACGAACGCCAGGCGTACAGGACTTCGTCGCCCGGTCCGGCGGTGGCGCGGACCAGCAGCCGGCCGACGGCGACCGAGCCGGTACCGAAGACCAGCCGGTCGGCGGGGACGTCGAGGCGGGCGGCGAGCGCCTCGGCGAGGGCGGTGCAGGCCGGGTCGGGGTAGCGGTTGATCCGGCCGGCCTGTTCGCGGACGGCGGCGACGACCGAGGGCAGCGGCGGGTAGGGGTTCTCGTTGGAGGAGAGTTTGAGGTTCTCGCAGCCCTGGCGCGGGGAGCGGCCGGGGACGTAGTCCGGGACAGCGGCCAGCGCGGCTCTGAGCCGGGGGGCGTCGTAGCGGCTCACGGCGGGTACCTCCTGCGGTCGGGGCCCGATCAGGTCGGGTTGAAGGGCGAGGGGGCGGCGAACTTCCAGCGCAGGGTGGTGAAGTCACGGACCTCGACCACCTGCTCGACGTCGAACTCGACCAGCCGCAGGGCACCCTGGACGGCCTTGGTGCGGGACTCGTCCCAGTCGATCCGGGCCTTCCCGGTGACGTGCAGGGCGTGGCCGGCCTCCCAGTCGAGGAAGGTGAGGCCGCAGGCTGGGTCGAGCTGGAGGTTGCCGAGGGTCATGTAGAAGGAGTTGCCGAAGTAGTCCGGCCAGACGATCCTGTTCGGCGCGGGGACCTCGACGAAGCCGGGCGCGCCGCCGCGGTGCGAGGCGTCGGCGCCGTGCTGCGGGGCGCGGCTGGCGATGAAGAAGGTGTCGGCGCCGGTGATCAAGCGCTGCTGGTCGGCGTCGAGCACGGTGGAGCGGCGCACGGCCGGCGCGGCGGCCTGCGGTGCGTCGGGGCGCAGCACCCGCTGCTGCAGGTACTTGGGGCAGTTGCCGAGGACCTGCTCGGTGGTGACGACGAGGATGTCGCCCTCGCGCTGCGCGACGCCGTTGATCCGGATCCGCTGGCTGGTCTGCGGCTCGATGGCGAGCATGCCGATGTCGCGCTGGTCGTCGAAGACGTGCTCCAGCGGGTCGCCGGCCACCGGCAGGGCCTTGACGTGGATGGTGTGGGAGCCGACGGCGCCGGCGAAGCCGCGCGGGCCGGTCAGGACGGTGGACCAGGCGGCGCCGTCGTCGTCCACACCGCCGATCACCAGCATCCGCTGGCGGCGCAGGAACATGTCGAACGGCGGCGGGATCGCGGCCTCGAACATCGGCGAGCCCCAGCCGGGGTGGCCCTCGCCGGCCCGCTGCTGCACCGCCTGCTCGCCCTCGTGGTACGGCGTCTTGACCATGGGTCGGCCCTCTCTGTGCGGGTGTTCGTCCGGTGCGGCGCGTCTTCGCCGCGGGTCGCCCGCTCGGTTCACGGGCGCGGGCCGGGCGCCCGGGGTTCGCCCCGGGTGCCCGGCCCGCGTGTGCGGTCGGCGGCGCCGGTCAGGCGTGCTTGCCGATCAGCAGGACGGTGTCGACGACGCGGTTGGAGAAGCCCCACTCGTTGTCGTACCAGCCGGCGACCTTGACGGTGCGGTTGTTGATGACCTTGGTGAGCCCGGAGTCGAAGATGCAGGACGCCGGGTCGGTGACGATGTCGTTGGAGACCAGCGGCTCGTCGGTGTAGCGCAGGACGCCGGCCAGCGCGCCCTCGGCGGCCTTCGCGAACAGCGCGTTGACCTCCTCGACGGTGGTGTCGCGGGCGACGGTGACGGTCAGGTCGGTGACCGATCCGACGACGACCGGGACGCGCAGCGCGTAGCCGTCGAGCTTGCCGTTGAGCTCGGGCAGCACCTGGCCGATGGCCTTGGCGGCGCCGGTGCTGGTCGGCACGATGTTGCCGGCCGCTGCACGGGCCCGGCGGAGGTCCTTGTGCGGGCCGTCCTGCAGGTTCTGGTCCTGGGTGTAGGCGTGCACGGTGGTCATCAGGCCCTGCTCGATGCCCAGGCCGTCGTTGAGGACCTTCGCCAGCGGGGCGAGGCAGTTGGTGGTGCACGAGGCGTTGGAGACCACGCTGTGGACGTCCTCGTCGTACTCCGCGTCGTTGATGCCGATCGCGATGGTGAGGTCCTGGTTGGTGGCCGGGGCCGAGATGATGACCTTGCGGGCGCCGGCCGCGAGGTGCGCCTTGGCCTTCTCGGCGTCGGTGAAGACGCCGGTGGACTCCACGACCACGTCGACGCCCAGCTCCGCCCAGGGCAGGTCGGCCGGGTTGCGCTCGGCGGTGACGCGGATGCTGCGGCCGTCGACGACGATCTCGCCCTGGCCCGCCGTCACGGGCACCGGCAGCTTGCCGAGCGTGGTGTCGTACTTCAGGAGGTGGGCCAGGGTCGCCGCGTCGGTGAGGTCGTTGACCGCCACGATCTCGATGTCGGCGTTCTGCTCAAGTGCGGCGCGGAGGAAACTCCGGCCGATCCGGCCGAATCCGTTGATGCCTACCTTGATTGCCACGGGTGGGCCCCTTCTGGGTGGGTGCACAGGGGGACGCGCGCAGCGCCGGTGATCCGCGCGCCCGGCACTGATCTGTACCGCCGACGCTAGGCGGGGCCCGGCCGGGCGACTTGTCTGAACGCGCACGGGTTGTTGTGCGGCCGCGCACGATCCGGCCGGAGCGCTTCACAGCGGGCCGGGCATCACTGCTGCCGATGAAAACCGCATACCTTCCAGAAGGTATGTTTCCATGATGGAGGGGTCCGCCCTCCCGGGGCGGACCGGGTACCGGCTGACGCGGCCTCAAGTCCTCGCGGGGGAGCCATGGATGCAATGCCTACCGAGAACGGGCACACCGAGTACGGAACGGCACCGCGCCGGGCGCCGGAGCCGCCCGTGCAGCCGGTGGTGGAGAACGTGAGCGAGGTCAGCCTCGGCAGGGTCCGGATCACCGTCGTCGAGGGCACCGCCCCGGAGTACGGCGACGACGTCCGGGTCTCCCAGCACCGCACCCGCGGGGGCGAGGCCTACCTGCGGGTGAGCTGTCCGCTGTCCGACCCGCTCGCCGTCCCCGAGCTGCTGCGCCAGCTCGCCGACCAGGGCTCGCTGCCCTCCGACCGCACCGCCGAACTGCTGGCCCGCGGCATCACCGGGCTGGTCGCCCAGGCGTGCGCCGACTACATGGACCGCGACCAGGACTCGCCCCGCCCGGCCCGCAGCTCCGGCCTCGCCCGCCGCGCCATGCTGCAGCGGATCAAGCACTTCGCCCGCAGCCGGCTCGCCGACCCCGAGCTGAAGCCGGAGATGCTCGCGCAGCACCACCACATCTCGCTGCGCTACCTGCAGAAGCTCTTTCAGGAGCACGGCCAGAGCCCGGCCAGCTGGATCCGCGACGAGCGGCTGCACCGCTGCTGCGCCGAGCTGCGCGACCCGCGGCTGGCGCACCTCACCATCGCGATGATCGGCGAGCGCTCCGGCCTGTACGGCGCCTCGCACTTCAGCCGGCTGTTCCGCGACCGCTACGGCATCTCGCCGCGCGAGTACCGCCGCGACCACGCACGCCTGACCGACGCCGCCTGACCCGGCGCCGCCCGCCGGGAGGCCCGACCCGACGCCGTCCGCCGGGCCGCCCGGCCGGTGTCGCCGCACCGCCCGCACCGCCGTCCCGCACCGCCCGAACCACGCCGCCCGCCGGGCCGTCCGGCACCGACCGGACGGCCCGGGACGACCGGCGCCCGCCGGTCCCGAGCGAAAGGCCCTCCTCCTTGTCCAGCCTGTCCAGCTTCGAATACCCGGGCGAGTTCTACGAGGTGATCCGCAAGGATTTCCGCGACCTCGCCGCCGAGACCGAGTTCCTCGCCTCGTACCTGCCGCCCGGCGGGTCGGTGCTCGACATCGGCAGCGCCACCGGCGCCAACCTGCGGGCCCTGGCCGCCCTGGGCCACCCCGGGACGGGCCTCGACCAGAGCGCCGCCTTCACCGGGTACGCCGCCTCGAAGGCCCAGGAGCCCGGCTCCGCCGCCGTCGAGTACGTGCACACCCGGGCCGAGGAGTACCGCACCGACCGGCGCTTCGACCTGGTGTACAGCCTGTTCAGCACCCTCAACCAGCTGGACCGCGGCGAACTGCGGCAGCTGCTGGAGTCCGTCCGCGGCTGGCTCGCCCCCGGCGGCCACGTCGTGGTGGACATCGGCCACCTGCTGAACTTCGTGGACGGCTACCAGCCGAACATCATCGCCCACCACCAGGGCGACGGCCTGCTCGTCACCCGGCTCGCCCGGCAGTCCGTGCACGCCCACCGCGCGGTCTGGCGCAACGAGGAGACGATCATCGCCCGGGACGGCGACGGCACCGTCTCGATGTACGCCAACTTCTTCGACCAGACCGTCTTCACCGCCCCCGAGGTCCGCGACCTGCTGGTGGACGCCGGCTTCGAGGTGGTCGCCGAGTACGGCGGCTTCCGCAAGGAGCCCGGCCCGCGGATCGGCCGCGGCCCGCTGCTGTTCGTCGCCCGTGCCACCGCGACCGGCGAGGAGGCCGCCGCATGACCGCGCCCGCCGACACCCGCACCCTGCCGGACGCCGTCCTCGACGGCGGCCCGGCCCCCGACCTCCCGGTCTGCAACCTCGGCGAGGCCCTGCAGCGCGCCGCCGCCCGGCCCGACGCCGGCCGGATCCACCTCGTCCGCGCGGACGGCTCCGACACCGTGCTCGGCTACCCCGAGCTGCTGGACGGCGCCCGGCGGATCCTCACCGGTCTGCGCGCGGGCGGCGCCCGCCCCGGCGACCGGGTGCTGCTGCAGATCCGCGAGGAGTCCGACCTGCTGGCCGCGTTCTGGGCCACCGTCCTCGGCGGCCTGGTGCCGATCCCGGTGCCGCCGGGCCGCACCGACGCCCCCGAGGCCGCCGCCCAGCAGCTGGAGTGGATCTGGGCCGGCTACGACAACCCCTGGGTGGTCGTCGGCGACGACGGCGCCCCGGCCGGCCGGGCGATGACCGAGGCCGGCCGCTGGCTCGGCCGCACCGGCGAGCTGCGCGGCCACGCCCCGGCCGAGGAGCTGCACCCGGCCCGCGCCGACGACCTGGCCGTCCTGCTGCTGACCTCCGGCAGCACCGGCGTGCCGAAGGCCGTCGCGCTGACCCACCGCAACGTGCTGGCCCGCTCCACGGCCACCGCGCAGGTCCGCCGGCTGGACGTGACCAGCCGCTCGTTCAACTGGATGCCGCTCGACCACATCGGCGGCCTGGTCATGTTCCACGCCCGCGACGTGCTGCTCGGCTGCACCCAGGTGCACGCCCGCACCGAGTGGATCCTGGACGACCCGACCCGCTGGTTCGAGCAGATCTCCCGGCACGGCTGCGACACCACCTGGGCGCCCAACTTCGCCTTCGGCCTGGTCAACGACCGCGCCGAGGAGATCGCCGGCCGGGACTGGGACCTGCGCAGCCTGCGCTACATCATGAACGGCGGCGAGTCGGTCAAGGCCCGGGTGATCCGGCGCTTCCTCGACCTGCTGGCCCCGTTCGGCCTGCCGCGCACCTCGATGCACCCCGGCTGGGGCATGTCGGAGACCTCGGCCGGCATCGTCGACTTCGTCTTCGACCCGGACACCACGGGCGACGAGCGGTTCGTCCCGGTCGGCCGGCCGCACCCGGGCGTCCGGCTGCGCGTCGTGGACGAGCACGACGCCCTGCTGCCGGCCGGCACCGTCGGCCGCCTCCAGGTGACCGGCGACCCGGTGTTCTCCGGCTACTACGAGAACCCGGAGCAGAACGCCAGGTCGTTCACCGGGGACGGCTGGTTCCGCTCCGGCGACCTGGCCGTGATCGAGGACGGCATCCTCACCGTCACCGGCCGGGTGGACGACCTGATCACCCTCAACGGCGCCGAGTACCACGGTCACGAGATCGAGGCGCTGGTCGAGGAACTCCCCTTCGTGGAGCCCTCCTTCACCATCGTCTCGCCGTGCACCGCGGCCGGCGGCGAGGAGGAGCTGGTGGTCTTCTACCACCCGCGCGGCGGCACCGGCACCGACGAGGCCGACCGCCGGATCCGCGACCTGGTCACCGAGCGGTACGGGGTGCGCCTGGGCGGGGTCGTCACCCTCGCCCGCGAGGACGTGCCGAAGACCGGCATCGGCAAGCTCCGCCGCGCCGAGCTGCGCAAGCGCCACGAGGCCGGCACCGCCGGCGGACCGGGCACCGGGGCCTGACACCCCGCCGCGGCACGCACCGAGCGGCCCTTGGTCCGGACAACCCGGCAGACCGAGGGCCGCTCGTGTGTTTATGGAGAGGGAATGGACGATAGACGGGGGTCCGGAAGAAGGGTTTGCCTTCGAACCATGAACTGCGGTACGTGAGTTCACGGGCAACGTGGTTGAACGGAAGGAAGCCGATGGCACAACAGGAGCGGGCCCGGAGGACGTACGAGGCGGTACTGGACGCCGCAGCGAGGGAGTTCGCCGCCCACGGCTACGCCAACACCAACCTCGGCCATGTGGCGCAGAGCACCGGCGTCACCAAGGGAGCCCTGTACGGCCACTTCGCCTCCAAGGAGGAACTGGCCGCAGCGCTCGTCCAACACCTTGACGACGCATGGAAGTTGATCGAGGACGGGGTCGGCGACAGCCCGGACTCACCGGTGGCGACCCTGAAGAACGTGACCTGCGCGCTGGTCGCCCGGCTGCACCGCGACATCCGGGTCAACGCGGCCCTGCGGCTGCTGCTCGAGGAGGCCCAGTCCTCCAAGCGGACGCCGGCCTTCGTGTCGGACGTGGAACGCACGCTGCTGCGCCTGGTCGTCCAGGCGCAGCAGCAGGGCGAGATGGACTCCGACTACCCGCCGGAGCCGGTGGCGCAGTTGATGACCACCGTGATCTTCGGCGCGCACTATCTGGGGTCGGTGCGCGAGGAGTTGGATCTGATCACCCGGGTCAGGTCGTCCTGGGACGTGCTGCTGCCCGCCCTGGGCGCCCGCTGGGTGAGCTGAAGGCGCCCCCGCTGGGCGGGCAGCCTGACCCCCGCCCGGCGGGGCACGGCGGCCCGCCCCAGGGCCTGTCCGGCCGCCTCGGCGACCGGGCGCTCGGCCCGGCCGGACGGCCGGTCCGCCACGCCGGCCACCTCGCGGTGGGCGAGATCGGCCAGCGCGACGATGCGCTCCGCCACCGGGCGCAGCCGCAGGCCGCTCTCGGTCAGTGCGATCCGCCGGCCGCGCCGGTCGAACAGCACGGCGCCGAGCGAGGCCTCGAGGTGCTGGATCTGCGCGGTCACGCTGGACTGCGCGTAGTTCAGCTTCTTGGCGGCCCGGGTGAAGCTCATCTCGCTCGACACCTCGAGGAACGAACGCAGATGCTGAAGTTCCATCAGGACTCCTTCGGAGCGGGCCGGCGGGCACGGCGGTGCACGGACGCACCCGGCGGTCCGTCAGGACGTGGGGCCGCCGGGCAGGGCGGCCGGGCGGAACACGAGGTCCGCCTGGGCGATCGGACGGCCCGCCTGGGCCGCCGTGGCGCGTACGGTCCGGGTGCCGGGCTCGCCGCCCGTGGCCCGGGCGTCGAGCAGGATCGGTGTGCCGAACTCGCCGTACGCGTGGAACTCGACCCGCAGGCCGGTGAGCACCTCGGCGGAGGCGCCCCGGGCCGGGCCGTCGGCGAGCAGCCCGCTCTGGCGCAGGGCCTCGAGCAGCAGCACCGCCTGGACGTGGTCGGATCCGTGGTCGAAGAAGGTGGGGTGGCCCTGGTCCACCCGCAGCCGCCAGCGGGCGTCGTCGCCCGGCTGCGCGGCGAGCAGCACCACGTCGTCGGGGCGCCGCCGTCCCACCTGGGCCGGGGTGGCGGCGACCGCGCCGCCGTCCTCGGCCGGGAAGCCGGGCTCGGCCGGGCGGGCGGCCCGCAGCCGCCGGTAGAGCGCCGGGTCGAGGATCTCGCCGCCGATGGTCACCCGGGCGCAGGGGCGCCCGGCGCCGGCGTGGACGACGGTGTGCGTCCGGAAGGGCATCCGGCGGCCGGCCCGGCGCTCGGCGGGCATGTCGACCACCAGGTCGAGGGTGACCTCCTGCGGCGCCCCGACGGAGCCGCGCGCGGCCTGGTCGTCCGTCAGCTCGAAGTCGAAGCTCTTGGCGACGAAGGGCAGTTCGAGCGGCACGCCGTAGTACTCGTGGAACGTGAACATGGTGGCCTGGCGGACCGTCTCGATGATGACCATGCTGTCCGCGGTGCCGCCCGGTCCGGGCTGGAAGACCGCGTGGTCGCGGGGCCACTGGGCGGCCAGCAGGTAGCTGTCCGCAGTGGCTCTGGCCGAATCGGTGAGGAACACCTCGGAGACCGCGGCCTTGTGGACCAGTTTGCGCGACACCGTTCGATGGAAGTCGAGATCTGCGGCGCTCCGCTGCCGCGGCAGCAGTCCGGCCGTCGGATGGGTCAGCTGATCTGGTGCAAAGGTGTCCATCGCGAGCCTTCCCCCACGGGGCTGTGAACGACAGGGCACTGGCCAGGGTCCGACGCTGGGACCGAAAGAAAATATACCTCCGGGAAGGTATGTTGCCAAGCTTTGACCCTCCCCCAAGTCCCTTTCGCCACAAGGGAAAAGCGGGGGCATCGGCTCCGCGCAGACGACCGGCACGCCGGTGGGCCGCAGCAGCATCGACAGGAAGAGGCCGGAGCGCGGCGGGGCGCTCCAGCGGCGCTC
>NZ_JBEYFP010000043.1:0-23465 GCF_040634455.1 Kitasatospora sp. NPDC007106 | reverse complement strand
CGAGGCCGCGCGGCTGCGCGCCGTGGCGGCCAGCACCTGCCGACCGGCGCCGGTGAGCGCGTAGCTGCGGCGGGCCCGGCCGTCCACCACCTCCTCGCGGTCGACCTCGATCAGTCCCTGCTGGAGCAGCCGGTCGAGGGCGCCGTAGAGGGTGCCGGTGCGCATCCGGACCCGGCCGCCGGAGATGGCGTCGATCTCCTGGATCAGGGCGTAGCCGTGCCGGGGCGCGTCCGCCAGCGCGGTGAGCAGGAGCAGCGTGGGCTCCTGCATGCTTCGTTCCGTCATGTCGACTACATATACCGGTCGCCGACATATGGTGTCCGGCGAACCGCCGAATCGGGTCCGGAGCAGAATGGGTGTCATGACCGATGCGCTGCTCGACCGTTGGAACGAACTGCTGCGCCGCTGCGGGGCGGCGGTGGACCCGGAGCCGTACGGGCGGGACCTGCTGACCCGCTGGTCGGAGCCGCAGCGCAAGTACCACACGGTGGAGCACCTGGCCGCCGTCCTCGGCCACGTGGACACGCTGGCCGAGCGGGCGCAGGATGCCGACGCGGTGCGGCTGGCCGCCTGGTTCCACGACGCGGTCTACCGCCCGGACCGCTCGGAGAACGAGGAGCGCAGCGCCCAACTGGCCGTCCGGGCACTGCGCGAGGCCAAGCTGGCCGAGGACCTGGTCGCCGAGACGGCCCGGCTGGTGCGGCTGACGGCGGGTCACGGCTGCGAGCCGGGCGACCGGAACGGTGAGGTGCTCTGCGACGCCGACCTCGCGGTCCTCGGCTCCGGCCCGGAGCGGTACGCGGCCTACACGGCGGCGGTGCGCGAGGAGTACGCCTTCGTCCCCGAGGAGGCCTTCCGGGCCGGGCGGGCGGCGATCCTGCGGCAGCTACTGGAGCTGCCCGCGCTCTACCGCACGCCCGAGGCGCTGGCCCGGTTCGACGCCGCCGCCCGGGCCAACCTCGCGGCGGAGCTCAGGAGCCTGGAGAGCTGACCTTGCGGCGACGCAGGCCGGCCGCGGTGAGCCGGGCGACCAGCTCCTTGCTGCCGACCGGCTCGGCGCCGAGCGCGACGGCCTGCTCGTACCGGTCGGCCGGGATGTCGTAGTGGTCGCGTTCGAACCCGCGCGCGGGCACGCCGAGGCGCGCGGCGAAGTCGTGCAGCTCCTCGAGGCTGACGTCGCTCACCAGGTGCGACCAGTACTTGCCGTGGCCGGGCCAGGTCGGCGGGTCCACCAGGATCACGAGAGCTCCCCGACCGCAGCCACCACCACGCCGCGCTTGCCGCACACCCAGTGCGGGTCGGGGCCGAGTTCCGGCTCCACGCTCAGCGCGTGCGGGTCGTCGTCCTCGGCGGCGCAGGCCGCGCACAGCGGCCAGCGCCCGTACGCCTCCAGCAGGGCGTCCTGGACGTCCTGGGCGACCAGCCCGAGGACGAACCCGGTGCCGTCGGGCCACTGCTCCAGCCACCACCGCCGGTGCGTCACCGCGTCCTCCACCAGGGACACCACCGCCGCGTCCGCCACGTCCCGGGCGGTCAGGTCGGCGAGGATCAGCGCACGGGCGCCGTGCAGGGCGGCTTCGATCTCAGGACTGGCCATCCGCCCATTCTCCCGCAGCTCACTTGTCGGCCGGGAAGCCTTCCGTCGCCAACACGATCCCGAACGGTTCGGGCAGCTCGACCGGCTGCCCGAACGGCGTGCGGACACCCCGCTGGTACCGCCCCTGGTCCGGCTCGGAGAACAGGGTGACCGTCGGCCCCTCCTCGTCGAACCGGTCGACCAGCAGGAAGAGCGGGACGGGGGCGTGGCCGTACGCCCAGAGCTTCTTCGTGCGGTCGAGCCGGGCGGTGCGCTTCGAGGTGATCTCCACCGCCATCAGCAGACCGGCCGCGTCGATCGACGCCTCCTGCGCCACCAGACGTGCCTTGTCCACCACCACCAGGTCGGGCACGTACAGCTTCTCCAGCGGAACGATCTCCGTCCCCAGGGTTTGGTACACGCCCACCTCGCGCGGCAGACATTCGAGCAGCGCCTGGTGAACCTCACCGGCAATCACGTTGTGGCCCACGTTGGGCGGCGGCACCAAGCGGATCTCCCCCTCGTCGATCTCCGCGCGCCAGCCCTCGGGGACGTCCAGCTCCAGCCAGGTGTTCAGCAGGTAGTCCCACTGACGCCCCGGCTCGACCGACATCGCAGTCACCGCCGACCTCCTGTCTCCCGTTCGACGCTCGCGGTCGTCACTGTACGGATCGTCCGAGGTGCCCCATCCGGTCATGGGCCCAGCGTCCCACGAAGGAGTGAGTGGCGGAGGGAATGCCGCGAGGGCGGCCTCCCCGTGTGGGGAGACCGCCCTCGCGGAGCGTTCCGGGCTTGCCGATCCTCGGGAGGATCAGAAGTCCATGTCACCGCCCGGCATGCCGCCGCCGGCGGCCGCGGAGGCCTTCTCCGGCTTGTCGGCGATGACGGCCTCGGTGGTGAGGAAGAGCGCCGCGATGGAGGCGGCGTTCTGCAGCGCGGAGCGGGTGACCTTGGCCGGGTCGATGATGCCCGCGGCGATGAGGTCGACGTACTCGTTGCTGGCGGCGTTCAGGCCGTGGCCGGCGGGGAGGTTGCGCACCTTCTCCACCACGACGCCGCCCTCGAGGCCGGCGTTGGTCGCGATCTGCTTGATCGGGGCCTCGAGCGCCACGCGGACGATGTTGGCACCGGTGGCCTCGTCGCCCTCCAGCTCCAGCTTGTCGAAGGCGACAGCGGCCTGCAGCAGCGCGACGCCACCACCGGCGACGATGCCCTCCTCGACGGCGGCCTTCGCGTTGCGGACGGCGTCCTCGATGCGGTGCTTGCGCTCCTTGAGCTCCACCTCGGTGGCCGCGCCGGCCTTGATGACGGCCACGCCGCCGGCCAGCTTGGCGAGGCGCTCCTGGAGCTTCTCGCGGTCGTAGTCCGAGTCGCTGTTCTCGATCTCGGCGCGGATCTGGTTCACGCGACCGGCGACCTGCTCGCTGTCACCGCCACCGTCGACGATGGTGGTCTCGTCCTTGGTGATGACCACCTTGCGGGCGGTGCCCAGCAGGTCGAGGCCCGCGTTCTCCAGCTTGAGGCCGACCTCCTCGGAGATGACCGTGCCGCCGGTGAGGATGGCGATGTCGCCGAGCATGGCCTTGCGGCGGTCGCCGAAGCCCGGGGCCTTGACGGCGACGGACTTGAAGGTGCCGCGGATCTTGTTCACGACCAGGGTCGACAGGGCCTCGCCCTCGACGTCCTCGGCGATGATGACGAGCGGCTTGCCGCTCTGCATGACCTTCTCGAGCAGCGGGAGGAGGTCCTTGACCGAGGAGATCTTGGAGTTGGCGATGAGGATGTACGGGTCCTCGAAGCTGGTCTCCATGCGCTCCAGGTCGGTGGCGAAGTACGCGGAGATGTAGCCCTTGTCGAAGCGCATGCCCTCGGTGAGCTCGAGCTCCAGGCCGAAGGTGTTGCTCTCCTCGACGGTGATGACGCCTTCCTTGCCGACCTTGTCCATCGCCTCGGCGATGAGCTCGCCGATCTGGGTGTCGGCGGCCGAGATGGAGGCGGTGGAGGCGATCTGCTCCTTGGTCTCCACGTCCTTGGCCTGGGCGAGCAGCTGGTCGGAGACGGCCGTGACGGCCTTCTCGATGCCGCGCTTCAGGGCCATCGGGTTGGCGCCGGCGGCGACGTTGCGCAGACCCTCGCGGACGAGCGCCTGGGCGAGCACGGTGGCGGTGGTGGTGCCGTCACCCGCGACGTCGTCGGTCTTCTTGGCGACCTCCTTGACGAGCTCCGCGCCGATCTTCTCGTACGGGTCCTCGAGCTCGATCTCCTTGGCGATGGAGACACCGTCGTTGGTGATCGTGGGGGCGCCCCACTTCTTCTCAAGGACGACGTTGCGGCCCTTGGGGCCGAGCGTGACCTTGACGGCGTCGGCAAGCTGGTTCATGCCGCGCTCAAGGCCGCGGCGAGCTTCCTCATCAAAAGCGATGATCTTGGCCATCTGAAGTGGTCCTCCGGGACACGGTCGACTGCTCGGACCAGAGGTGCCCGCGACGGACGGCCCTGTGAGCGGGGGTCCTTTCCCCTACCGCTCGCCGGGGCCTCACCGACCCGGTCCGCTTGTCACTCTCAAGCTGTGAGTGCTAACGCCAATGATTAGCACTCGCCGGTGGCGAGTGCAAGCCCGTTCGCCGTGTCCCGTGGCGCGGCCGCACCGGTTCCGGACACGGCACAGGCCCGTACGACGTGTCGTACGGGCCTGTCGCGAAGAATCGCCGACCAGCTCGTGACGAGCCGAGGGCTCCGCAGGTTTCGAGGGTCAGCCCGCGGCGGCACGAACCATGTCCGCCTGCGGCCCCTTCTGCCCCTGGGAGATCTCGAACTCGACCCGCTGGCCCTCTTCGAGGGTGCGGTAGCCGTCCATCTGGATCGCGCTGTAGTGGACGAACACGTCCGCACCACCGTCGACCGCGATGAAGCCGTAGCCCTTCTCCGCGTTGAACCACTTGACGGTGCCCTGAGCCATTCCGAACTCCCCTTGTGCTGTGCTGGCCATTCACGGGTCCGCAGTCTTTGCGGGCCCAGGTCCGGTGGGCCGGCCCGAGGGAACCCCCCCTGGGCACGGCCCTGCACGCCGCAGACCACCGCCCGAGGCCCTTCGCGGGCCCGGCGGACGGGTGAATGCGTCGACCGCGGCTGAATGTATCCGGACAGGAGCCCTGTGCAACAGGCCCAACTTCGGGGAAATCGGCAGCCATGACAAGGGATATGACGGGATGAAAGCCGCAGATCTCGGCATTTCACGCCGGACATAACGGGCAGAAAACGACATATAGCCGCATGAATTCTGACACTTGCCTGACAGGTTCGTCCCCGCGCCGTCCGCGGCCCGTCTCAGCGGGCGGACGTCCCCGCGACCCGTTCCGGAGCCTTGCGCACACGATCCGACCGGCCGGGCCTAGGCGCGCAATTCCGGGTATTGGCGCTGATCAGGGCGGGCGGCGCGGAGGGGAGTACTGCCACCGCCCCGAACTCTACTCCCCGTCAGGCGGTCGAATTGCACCCGGCACGGCGAGAGCCGCCGCCGGGACCGGAAAATCGCGTTCCGGTCCCGGCGGCGGCTCTCCGCGGGAAGAATGCGGGGATCAGCAGCCGCCGGCCACCGCGGGGATGATCGACACCGTGGCGCCGTCCTTGATCGCGGTCTCCAGGCCCTCGGCGAAGCGGACGTCGTCGTCGTTCACGTAGACGTTCACGAACCGACGGAGCTTGCCGGCGTCGTCCAGGATGCGCGCGGAGATGCCGGTGTGGTTCTGCTCCAGGTCCGCGACGACGGCGGCCAGGGTGTCGCCCTCGGCGGTGACCTCGGCCGCACCGCCGGTGTAGGTGCGCAGGATGGTCGGGATGCGGACGGTGGCGCTCATGGGTGCTCCTTGGCGGAAGGGGTGGGCTGCTCAGGCGAGGCCGGCGGCGCGGAAGGACTCCAGCGTCGGACGGATGGTGGCGGTCAGTCCGGCGTCGGCGACCGCGTCGAGGGTCTTCAGGCCGTCACCGGTGTTGATGGCGACGGTCTCCTTCGACGGGTCCAACTGCCCGGTCTCGACCAGCTTCTTGAGGACGCCGACGGTCACGCCGCCCGCGGTCTCCGCGAAGATGCCCTCGGTGCGCGCCAGCAGCTTGATGGCGGCCACCACCTCGGCGTCGGTGACGTCCTCGACCGCGCCGCCGGTGCGGCGGGCGATGTCGAGCACGTACGGGCCGTCGGCCGGGTTGCCGATCGCCAGCGACTTGGCGATGGTGTTCGGCTTCACCGGCCGGATCACGTCGTGGCCGGCCTTGAAGGCGGCGGACACCGGGGAGCAGCCCTCGGCCTGGGCGCCGAAGACCTTGTACGGCCGGTCCTCGACCAGGCCGAGCTTGATCAGCTCCTGCAGGCCCTTGTCGATCTTGGTGAGCTGGGAGCCCGAGGCGATCGGGATCACGATCTGCTCCGGCAGCCGCCAGCCGAGCTGCTCGCAGATCTCGTAGGCCAGCGTCTTGGAGCCCTCGCCGTAGTACGGGCGGAGGTTGACGTTGACGAAGCCCCAGCCCTCGCCGGCCGGGTCGCCGATCAGCTCGGAGCAGAAGCGGTTCACGTCGTCGTAGTTGCCGTCGATGCCGACCAGGGCGCCACCGTACACACCGGCCATGACGATCTTGCCCTGCTCCAGGTCGTGCGGGATGAACACGCAGGACTTGAACCCGGCCCGGGCGGCGGCGGCACCGACCGCGCCGGCCAGGTTGCCGGTGGAGGAGCAGGAGAGCGTGGTGAAGTCGAAGGCGCGGGCGGCCTCGATCGCACAGGCCACCACGCGGTCCTTGAAGGAGTGCGTGGGGTTGCCGGAGTCGTCCTTGACGTGCAGCTGGGCGGTGAAGCCGAGCTCGCGGCCCAGGTTGTCCGCCTTGACCAGCGGGGTCCAGCCGGGGTTGAGGTTGGGCTTGCCGGCCACGTCGGCGGGCACCGGCAGCAGCGGGGCGTAGCGCCAGATGCTGGCCGGGCCGGCCTCGATGCGCTTGCGGAGCTCCGCGG
The DNA here is from genome assembly GCF_040634455.1 of Kitasatospora sp. NPDC007106. Lineage (NCBI taxonomy): Bacteria > Bacillati > Actinomycetota > Actinomycetes > Kitasatosporales > Streptomycetaceae > Kitasatospora > Kitasatospora sp. NPDC007106. The sequence continues at coordinate 16,887 of NZ_JBEYFP010000043.1, read as the reverse complement.
CGTCGTAGCCGCCGAAGTCGTAGGCGATCTCCAGCGGGCCGAAGCACTCCAGGCACGCGAAGCTCGGGCCGAGCGGGAAGCGGGTGCCGCACTCGCGACAGGAAAGCGCTGCGGCCGGACCGAGGTCGACGGTGGCAGCGGATGCAGGGGTAGCGGTAGCCATGGTGGCGGAGGCCTCTCTCCTCATCTTCCCCGCGGCGCGGTTGCGCCACAGGCCGGAATTGGCACCTGTCCCGCGGGAGGCCTGCGACCGCCGCTGCGAGAAGGTTGCCGGGACGTCGACGGGCCGTTCCCTCAGTCCCTCTGGATGAGCTCTGTGAAGTTGTGTGGTGTTCGCTGCGGTGACCCCGGCGTGCGAAGGCTCGACCGCAGTACGAAGACTGTATCCGAAGGCCCCGGCGCCGAAAGGCGGCGTCCGATCCGCGAGATGGAAGTTACGAGGAGCGAGACCGTGACCGAGCAGCCCCGTCCCGACGTCCTCCCCGAGGTCGCGTCCTGGCTGCGTCGCCGCTCCTGGGCGGCGGCGGACTACCCGGTGGAGCGGCTGCTCGCCGCCAAGCGGGCGGCGGGGAGCGCCGGAACGGTCAGCGTGGTGCTGCCCGCCCTCGACGAGGAACCCACCGTCGGGGAGATCGTCGCCACCGTCCGCCGCGAGTTGATGGAACGTCACCCGCTGGTCGACGAGCTGGTGGTGGTCGACTCCGGCTCGGTCGACCGGACGGCGGAGACCGCCCGGACGGCGGGCGCCCGGGTGGTCCACCGCGACGACATCCTGCCCCGGCTGCCGGCTGCCCCCGGCAAGGGCGAGGTGCTCTGGCGGTCGCTGCTGGCGACGTCCGGCGCGATCGTCTGCTTCGTCGACGCCGACCTGCGCGAGTTCGACCCGGCCTTCGTCACCGGGATCGTCGGCCCGCTGCTCACCGACCCCTCGCTGCAGCTGGTCAAGGCGATGTACGACCGGCCGCTGGAGACCGAGGGCGCGGTGGTGCCGGCCGGCGGCGGACGGGTCACCGAGCTCGTCGCCCGGCCGCTGATCAACCTGCACTGGCCACAGCTGTCCGGCTTCGTCCAGCCGCTCGGCGGCGAGTACGCGGCCCGCCGCACCCTGCTGGAACGACTGCCCTTCCCGACCGGGTACGGGGTGGAGCTCGGCCTGCTGGTGGACGCCCTGGAGGAGGTCGGGCTGGACGCGCTGGCCCAGGTCGACGTGGGTGTCCGGCACCACCGCCACCAGGACGGCCAGGCGCTCGGTCGGATGGCCGCCACGATCTACCGGACGGCCCTGGAACGGCTCGACCGCACCCACCGACTGAAGGCCGGCGAGGACCTCGTGCACCCGCTGATCACCCAGTTCAGCCGCGACCCGGGCACCCGGGGCTTCACCGCCCACACCCACGAGGTGACCGCGCTGGAGCGCCCGCCGATGCGCACGGTGCCGGAGTACACCGCGCGCTGAGCGGGGCCCGCGGGGCCGCCGGATGGTTTGCCGGACCGGTCGCGCGGCAAGCTAGGGGATATGGCCGATCTCGCGTTCGAACGTACGCAGCAGTCCGGCGCCGCCCCCGTCCTGGTGGCCTCGAACCGCGGCCCGGTGTCCTTCAGCAGCGGGGACGACGGCGCGCTCACCCTGAAGAGAGGCGGCGGCGGCCTGGTGTCCGGGCTCTCCGCGATCGACGACCCCTCGGCGGTCTGGGTCTGCGCCGCCCTCGGCGACGCCGACCGGACGGCCGCCCGGCAGGCGCCGGACGGCCGGCTCGACCTCGCCGGCCACGACGTCGGCGGACAGGCCGTCCGGATGCTGGACATCGAGCCCGGCACCTTCGCCCGCGCCTACAACGGCATCGCCAACTCCACCCTGTGGTTCGTCCACCACCTGCTGTACGACACCCCGGTCTCGCCGGTCTTCGACGACCGGTTCCGCCGCGAGTGGGAGTCCTACACCGCGTACAACACCGCCTTCGCCGAGGCGCTCGCCGCCGAGGCCGCACCGGGCGCCGCCGTGCTGGTGCAGGACTACCACCTGTCGCTCGCCCCGGCGCTGCTCCGCACGCTCCGCCCCGACCTGCGGATCGGGCACTTCTCGCACACCCCGTGGGCCCCGCCCGAGTACTACCGGCTGCTGCCCGACGACGTCGCCGCCGAGGTGCTCACCGGCATCCTCGGGGCCGACCGGGCCGGCTTCCTCACCGAACGCTGGGCACTCGCCTTCGCCGACTGCTGCGAGGCCGTGCTCGGCGCCGAGGTGGACCGCGCGGCCGGCACCGTCACCCACGCTGGGCGCACCACCCGGCTCGGCGTGCACGGGCTCGGCGCCGACGCCGACTTCCTGCGCGAACGCGCGCACCGGCCGGACGTGGACGCCCGGCTGGCCGCCCTGCGCGAGGCGGTGGGCGACCGGAGGACGATCGTCCGGGTCGACCGCACCGAACTCAGCAAGAACATCGTCCGCGGTCTGCTCGCCTACCGGCACCTGCTGCGCAGCCGCCCCGAGTGGCTGGACCGGGTGGTGCACATCGCCTTCGCCTACCCGTCCCGGCACGACCTGCCCGAGTACCGGGAGTACACCGCGGCGGTGCAGCGGATCGCCCGCGAGATCAACGACGAGTTCGCCACCCCCGACTGGCAGCCGCTGATCCTGCACGTCAACGACGACTTCCCGCGGTCGCTGGCCGCCTACCGGCTGGCCGACGTCGCCCTGGTCAACCCGATCCGGGACGGCATGAACCTGGTCGCCAAGGAGGTCCCGGTGGTCTCCGACGCGGGCTGCGCGCTGGTGCTGTCCCGGGAGGCCGGTGCCTTCGCCGAGCTCGCCGAGGACTCGATCACCGTCAACCCGTACGACGTGATCGCCACCGCGGAGGCGCTCCACCGGGGGCTGACCATGCCCGCGGAGGAACGCACCGACCGCACCAAGCGGCTCGCCGCCGCGGCCACCGCCCTGCCCCCGCAGCAGTGGTTCCTCGACCAGCTCGACGCCCTCGGCTGAGAGGCAACCCACAAGGGGCGCGCCATGAGGGGCGCTGGGGGCGCCTCCGAGGTTCAGCCCAGTTCCGCGGCGAGGGCCGCGAGCAGGTCGACCAGGCCGGCCGGGCCCGGGACGACCAGGTCCGCCCGGTCGGCGAGCTCCCGCACGGGCGCCTCCCCGGTGGTCGGCCCGCTGCACACCAGCAGGCCGGGCAGGCCCTCGCCGCGGCGCTTCTCGACGGCGGCGAAGGCGGCGAGGTCGCCCAGGTCGTCGCCGGCGTAGAGCACCGTGCGGGCCGCGTGCTCGGTGAGGAACCCCTCCAGGGCGGCGCCCTTGTCGACGCCGGGCGGCCGCAGTTCCAGGACGAACCGGCCGGGTTCGACGACCAGTCCGTGCGCGGCCGCGAACGCGGCCAGCGGGGTGCGCAGCCGGTCCATCGCGGGCTGCGGTTCGGCGGTGCGGCGGGTGTGCACGGCGAGCGCGCGGCCCTTGTCCTCCGTCCAGGTGCCCTCGGGGGCGCCTTCGCGGGCCAGCAGGGCGGGCAGCTCGGCGCGGGCCGCGGCCACGCCGGCCGGCGGTTCGGGGGCGGTGAGCGCCCCGGTGTGCGCGTCCCAGCGCTCGGCGCCGTACTGCCCGAGGACGGTCAGGTGCTCCAGTCCGGGGACGCCGTCGAAGCCGCCGTAGGCCACCGCGTCGGCGGCGGGCCGGCCGGTGACCACGGCGACGGCGCCGACCCGGGGTGCGAGCGCGGAGAGCACGGCGGCGGCCCGGGGGTGGGCGCGGGCGGCGGTGGGGTCGGCGACGATCGGCGCCAGGGTGCCGTCGAAGTCGAGGGCCACCACGGCCTCGCCGGGTGCGGCCAGCAGCGCCGCCAGGCCGTCCCGCCCGGCGGCCGTGCTCGGAGTGAACTGCTCAGGAATGCCCATGTCCGGGACGGTACCCAGGCTCGGGCGCCGGACACCGTCAGCGTTCGGCGCGCCGCCGTTCGCGGATCCGGCGCAGCCGGTTGACCAGCACCGGGTCGGCGGCCAGCGCCTCCGGGTTGTCCAGCAGGGCGTTGAGCAGCTGGTAGTAGCGGGTCGCGGAGATGTCGAGCTCGGCGCGGATCGCCCGTTCCTTGGCGCCGGCCGTGCGCCAGGGCCGGGCCTCCAGGGCGAGCACCGCGCGGTCCCGCTCGGTCAGGGCGGCCATCGTCCACCTCCTCTTACGAGGTGTCATTCTGCCCGCCCGGTGCGACACACTCTGCCCGCCCGGGCCGGGGCCGGGCCGGGCTAGCGTCGGTCCATGACCTTCGCACTGCACGTCCCCGACGCCGAGCTCGAACCCGAGCCGCTCGACCCCGACCAGATCGTCGCCGGCACGCCCGAGGTGACCGGGAGGGTGCTGTGGTCCTCGCCGGACGGCCGGCAGCTGCGCGGCCTGTGGCAGATCACGCCGGGCACGGTGACCGACACCGAGGCGGACGAGCTGTTCGTGGTGGTGAGCGGCCGGGCGACGATCGAGGTCGAGGGCGGCCCCGTCCTGGAGGTGGGTCCGGGCGACGCGGCCGTGCTGCACGCGGGCGACCGCACCACCTGGACGGTGCACGAGACGCTCCGCAAGGCGTACGCGATCACCCTGCCCTGAGGCCGGCTCCGGCCGGGGCCGCGGCCGGCCCTCAGCGGTGGCTGCGGCCCGCCTCGGTGGCCGCGGCGGCCTGCAGGGCGGCGAGCGCGTCGTTGCCGTCGCGCTTCACCGCGGCACCGATCTGCTGCTTGACCAGGCCGCTGACCTTGTCCCAGGACGGGTCGCCGTAGGGGTAGAAGTTGGCGGTCGGCAGGGCGTTGAGGAATTCGGCGAGGTCCCGGTGGCGGCCGCTGCCGGTCATCGCGGTGCGGGTCTCCTGGGTGACGGGCAGCAGGTTGTACTGCTCGTCGAAGGCGAGCTGGTTGTCGGTGCGGTAGAGGAACCCGAGGAACTTCTTGAGCTCGGTGCGGTGGCCGTTGGCCTTGAAGGCCATCATCCAGTCGGCGACGCCGAAGGTGGCGGGCTTGACGGTGGCGTCCTTGCGCGGGATCGCCGCCGTACCGTAGTCGATCTTCGCGGCGACGGCCTTGGCGACCAGTCCGGGGTGGCCGTTGAGCATCGCGACCTTGCCGGCGGCGAAGTCGTTGAAGGCGGTCTTGCGGTCGGTCGCGGCCGGCTCGGCGTAGGTGAGGTGCTTCTCGACCAGGTTGGTGCGCAGCCAGGCGAAGGTGGCCCGGTTCTGCGGGGAGTCGAAGGTGTAGTTGCCGGCGTTGTCGGCGAGGCCGCCGCCCCCGCCCATGGCCCAGATCATGGATTCGGCCTGGGCCTCCTCGGGTCCGAGCGGCAGCGCGTACGGGGTGACGCCGGGGACCTTGGCCTTGATCAGTTCGGCGTCGCGGCGGAGTTCGTCCCAGGTGGTGGGCGGGGCGGTGATGCCGGCCTTGGCGAAGACGGTCTTGTTGTAGAAGAAGACCCGGGTCGAGGCGACGAACGGGATGCCGTACTGGCTGCCGAGCACCTGGCCGGCGCGGGAGAACGCGTCGATCATGCCGGCCTGGGTGTCGATGGAGAGGACGTCGGTGGCGGGGTAGAGCCGGTCGGCGGCGACCTGGTCGGCGAAGCCGCCGGTCTGCACGAGGTCCGGGGTGCGGCCGGAGGCGATCAGGCTCGCGACCCGCTTGTCGATGTCGTTCCAGCTCTGCAGGTCGAGTTCGACCTTGATGCCGGGGTTGGCCTCCTCGAAGCGGCCGATCACGTCGCCCCAGAAGCGCGAGGTGCTGTTGGCCTCGCTGTCGCCGTAGTCGGCGGCGACCAGGCGCAGCGTGACGTCGCCGCCGGCGTCGCCGGAGCCGAAGGCGCCGCACCCGGTGGCGAGGACGAGGACGAGTGCGGGCGCCAGGACGCGACCGGCGCGGAGCGGGTTCGTGCGGGTGAGGGTGTTCACGCGGGGACCGCCTTCGGGAGGGGAAGCTGCGCCACCCTCCCAAGCACCCGCACATGTGGTCCAGACCTGTTCGCGCGGTAGTTATCGAAGTGTCAGACGTCGTTGCACCGGCTGCAATCGGAACCGGGCGAATCCGGACAGTCCGGCCGCGCGTTCAGACGGTGACCACCTGGACGCCGGCCTCCGTGAAGGCCCGCGTCAGCTCCTGGTCGGCGCCGGAGTCGGTGACCAGGGTGTCGATCGCGTCCAGGCCGCAGATCCGGGCGAAGGCGCGGCGGCCGAGCTTGGAGGAGTCCGCGGCGACGACGACCCGGCGGGCGCGCTCGGCGAGCAGCCGGTTCACCCCGGCCTCGCCCTCGTGGTGGGCGGTCGCGCCGTGCTCGACGTCGATCGCGTCGACGCCCAGCACCGTGACGTCCAGGGCGAGTTCGGCGAGCATCAGGCCGGCCAGCGGGCCGATCAGCTCGTAGGACTGCGGCCGGGCGACGCCGCCGGTGACCACGATCTTGACCTGCGGGCGGACGGTCAGCTCGTTGGCGATGTTGAGCGCGTTGGTGACCACGGTGAGGCCCTGGCCGGCGCCGCCCTCGGGGGATTCGGTGAGCTCGGGCCGGACGGCGAGCGCCCGGGCGACCTCGGTGGTGGTGGTGCCGCCGTTCAGGCCGACCACCTCGCCGGGGGCGACCAGGCCCGCGACCGCGGCGCCGATCCGCTGCTTGGCGTCGGCGTGCCGGGCGGTCTTGTAGCGCAGCGGCAGGTCGTAGGAGACGTGGTGGGCGACGGCGCCGCCGCGGGTGCGGGTGACCATCTGCTGGCGGGCGAGCTGGTCGAGGTCGCGGCGGATGGTCGCGGCGGAGACCTGCAGGGCCTCGGCGGCCTCCTCGACCTCCAGCCGTCCGTGCTCGGCCAGCAGCTCCAGCAGTGCGTTCCACCGCTCGTACCTGGACACCCCGCGCCGCCCTCCCGACCACGTCCGACCGCTGCGCGCACCTGCGCGAAGCCTGCACAGCTTTGCACACCGGTGGTGCGGCGCGCCCGGTCGGCGGCCGGTTTCCGCCGCTCCGCGGCGCGCACCGTTGCGCATTGCTGCGCGAAAGGGCTATAAATCAATCATCTTCACGCAGTTCCTGCAGTTCCTGTCCGATCCGGCGCATCTGCCCGAGGAGCCGCCCCATGCCCCTGCCCTCCCTCACCGCCGAGGAGCTGGCCACCCAGCCCGCCGACTGGCGCACGGCGGCGGCCCTGGCCGCCGAGTCGTCCGCCGCCCTGCCGCAGCGCGGGGAGCGGGTGGCCGTGGTCGGCTGCGGCACGTCCTGGTTCATGGCCCAGGCGTACGCCGCGCTGCGCGAGGCCGGCGGCCACGGCGAGACGGACGCCTTCGCCGCCTCCGAGTTCCCGGCCGGCCGCGGCTACGACCGGGTACTGGCGATCACCCGCTCCGGCACCACCACCGAGGTGCTGGACCTGCTCCGGCAGGCGAAGGCGCCGACCACCGCGATCACCGCGGACACCTCGCAGCCGGTCACCGCGCTCGCCGGGGCCGTGGTCGACCTCGGCTTCGCCGACGAGCGTTCGGTGGTGCAGACCCGGTTCGCCACCACGGCCCTGGCGCTGCTCCGGGCCCACCTGGAGACCGAGGGCGCGCTGCCCGCCGGGGTCCGCACGGTGGCCCGCGCCGCCGAGGACGCCCGCGCCGCGGTCGAGGACGCACTGCCGGCGGGGCTGGTCGGCTGCGAGCAGTTCTCCTTCCTCGGCACCGGCTGGACGGCCGGCCTGGCCCAGGAGGCGGCGCTCAAGATGCGCGAGGCCTCGCTCTCCTGGACGGAGGCCTACCCGGCGATGGAGTACCGGCACGGGCCGATCAGCATCGCCGCACCCGGCCGCGCGGTGGTCGCCTTCGGCACGCTGCCCGCCGGGCTGGCCGCGCAGGTCGGCGCGACCGGTGCGCTGCTGGTGGCCGGCTCGGGGCCGGACGGCATCGACCCGATGGCCGACCTCGTCCGGGCGCAGCGCCTCGCCCTGGCGGTCGCCGCGGCCCGCGGGCTGGACCCGGACCGGCCCCGGAACCTGACCCGGTCGGTGGTACTGGCCCCGGACGGGGCATGAGAAGGGTGGTGGGCCGGGAAGGAGCAAACCTCTCAGCTGCGGCGCAATGGCGACAAACGTCACCGTCATGGACCAGACCAATCACGCAACTGGACTAGACCTCTCGGACCGGCTCAAGGGAGACTGTCCCCCGTGAAGCACGTCATCGCACTCGATGTGGGCGGCACCGGCATGAAAGCCGCGCTGCTCGCCCAGGACGGCTCAGTGCTGCTCGAAGCACGGAGGCCGACCGGGCGGGAGCACGGCACGGACGCCGTCGTCACCGCCATCCTCGACTTCGCCGCCGAACTGGCGGACGAGGGCCGCACCCGTCTCGGGAGCGCTCCCGTCGCCGCCGGTGTCGCGGTGCCGGGGACGATCGACGAGAAGAACGGGATCGCGGTCTTCTCCGCCAACCTCGGCTGGCGCGACCTGCCGCTGCGCAAGCTGCTCGGCGAACGGCTCGGCGGCCTGCCCGTCGCCCTCGGCCACGACGTCCGCACCGGCGGACTGGCCGAGGGGCGGATCGGCGCCGGCCGCGGCGTGGACCGCTTCCTGTTCGTCGCGCTGGGGACCGGCATCGCCGGCGCCATCGGCATCGACGGCCGGATCGAGGCGGGCGCGCACGGCTACGGCGGCGAGATCGGCCACGTGGTGGTCCGCCCCGGCGGACCGGCCTGCGGCTGCGGCGCCCGCGGCTGCCTGGAGACCCTGGCCTCGGCCTCCGCGGTCTCCCGGGCCTGGGCCGACGCCTGCGGCGACCCGGACGCGGACGCGGCGGCCTGCGCGGCCGCCGTCGAGGCCGGTGACCCGCGGGCGGCCGAGGTCTGGCGGACCGCCGTGGACGCCCTCGCGGACGGCATTGTGCTGGCGCAGAGCCTGCTCGACCCGTCCACGGTGATCGTCGGCGGCGGGCTGGCCGAGGCCGGTGACACGCTCTTCACACCGCTGCGTACGGCGGTCTCCGAGCGGCTGACCTTCCAGATGCCCCCCGTGGTCGTCCCGGCCGAACTCAGAGACACCGCCGCTTCCCTGGGAGCGGGTCTGCTCGCCTGGGACCTGCTCTCCACGGAGGTGACCGCGTGACCGCGGACCGCATTGCCCTGGCCGGCGCCCGACTCGTCCTCCCCGGCGGCGTCGTCGAGAACGGCCGGATCACCGTCGAGGGCCCGCGCATCGCGGCCCTGGGCGGCGAGCCGGACCTCGCCGACGTCGACCTCACCGGGTACACGGTCGTCCCCGGCTTCGTCGACCTGCACGTGCACGGCGGCGGCGGCGCCTCGTACGCCGCCGGCGACGCCGAGCAGGCGCTCGTCGCGGCGCGCACCCACCTGGCGCACGGCACCACCACCACGGTCGCCTCCACCGTCACCGGCGAGATCGACGAGGTCTGCCGGCAGGCGGCCGTCCTCTCCGAGCTGGTCGAGGACGGCGTGCTGGCCGGCGTGCACTTCGAGGGCCCGTTCATCTCGCCGGGCCGCTGCGGCGCGCACGACCCGGCGCTGCTGCGCGACCCGGACCCGGCGGTCGTCCGCAAGGTAGTGGACGCCGCCCGCGGCACCGCCCGCATGGTCACCCTGGCCCCGGAGCTGCCCGGCGGTCTGGAGTCCGTGCGGATGCTCGCGGACCTCGGCGTGATCGCCGCGGTCGGCCACACCGACTCCGACTACGCGAAGACCCTGGAGGCCATCGAGGCGGGCGCGACCGTCGCCACCCACCTCTTCAACGCGATGCCCGCCATCGGCCACCGCGCCCCCGGCCCGATCGTCGCCCTGCTGGAGGACGAGCGGGTCACCGTCGAGCTGATCAACGACGGCGTCCACCTGCACCCCTCGGTGCTGGACCTCGCCTACGGCACCGCCGGCTCCGGCCGGGTCGCGCTGATCACCGACGCGATGGGCGCGGCCGGCATGGGCGACGGCCTCTACCCGCTCGGGCCGCTGGAGGTCCGGGTGGAGAACGGGGTCGCGCGGCTGGTCGAGGGCGGCTCCATCGCCGGCTCCACCCTCACCCTCGACGTGGCGTTCCGGCGCTCCGTCACCGTCAACGGCCTGAGCCTCGGCCAGGCCGTCGAGTCCCTGTCCACCGTTCCGGCCCGGCTGCTCGGCCTGGCGGACTCGGTCGGGTCGCTGGAGACCGGCAAGTACGCCGACCTCGTCGTCCTCGACTCGCTCACGTACGACCTCGTCGCGGTGATGCGCCGCGGCGAGTGGATCACCGGCGCGGACCGCCTCGCCAGGACCGTCTCCTCGGTCTGATCCCCCGTCCCACCGGGGGTGAGTGGCGGCACTGCGTCCCGTCACTCACCCCCTGGGGGACACCCATGCCCATTGCCGCCACCGCCGACCTGCTCGCCCAGGCGGCGGCCGACCGCCGCGGCCTGCCCGCCTTCAACGTGATCAGCCTGGAGCACGCCCAGGCCGTCGCCGAGGGCGCCGAACGCGCCGGTACCGCCGCGGTGCTGCAGATCAGTCAGAACGCCGTCCGCCACCACGGCGGCCGGGTGCTGCCGCTGGCGCGCGCCTGCGCCGAGATCGCCGCGTCCGCCGGGGTGCCGCTCTCGCTCCACCTCGACCACGTCGAGGACCTCGACCTGCTGCACGCCGCACCGGCGGCCGGCTTCTCCTCCGCCATGTACGACGCCTCCCGGCTGCCGCACGACGACAACGTCAAGTCGACCGCCGAGGCCGTCTCCTGGGCGCACCGGCACGGGCTGCACCTGGAGGCCGAGCTCGGCCGGATCGGCGGCAAGGAGGGCGAGCCGCCGCTCTCCCCGCACGACCCGGGCGCCCGGACGGACCCGGCGGAGGCCGCCCGCTACGTCGAGGACACCGGGGTGGACGCGCTGGCCGTCGCGGTCGGCAGCTCGCACGCGATGACCACCCGCACCGCCGTCCTGGACCACGCGCTGATCGGCCGCCTGGCCGCGGCCGTCCCGGTGCCGCTGGTGCTGCACGGCAGCTCCGGGGTCCCCGACGGGGAGCTGTCCGCGGGCATCGCCGCCGGCCTGGTGAAGATCAACATCGGGACGGCGCTCAACACCGTCTTCACCCGGGCCGTCCGCGAGCACCTCGCCGCGGACGGGCGGGTCACCGACCCGCGCCGCTACCTCGCGGACGGGCGCGCGGCGGCCGCCGCCGCGGTCGCCCGCCTCGCCGCCGTCGTCAGTTCTTCGGGTATTCGCTGACCGACATGTCCGTCAGCGCGACCTGGTCGAGCAGGATGCTGCCGCTGCCGGCCGGGAGGGTCACCGTCAGGGTGTTCGTCCCGGCCACCAGCTGCGGCCATATGTTGGTGCTGTACCAGGCACGGTTCGCGTCCGAATTGCCCTTGGAGTAGTTCTTGAAGGTCACTCCGCCGGGGTGGTCCTTGCCGTTGACGGTGACCTGTGCGGGCGTGTCCGAGCCGGTGTTGTTGAAGTGCAGCCAGAACTTGGTCTGGCCGGCCTGCTGGGCGGTCACCGTCCAGGTCACCGTCGAGCCGCCCTGCAGCGTCAGGTAGCTGCCGTCGGCGGAGATCGCACCCTTCACGCTGCTCGCCGCCGGGGCGTTCTGCGCCTGCAGCTTGGACGCGTCGGCGACCGGCTTGCCGTCCGGCGTCGGGCTCGCCGACGCGGTGGGCGAGGCCGGGGCACCCGTCGAGGCCTGCGCGGAGGCCGCCGTCGGGTTCGGCGCGGCCTTGTCCTTCTTGCCCGGGTCGCCGGTGGAGAGCGCGATGCCCACGCCGATCGCCACGGCGGCGATCACGGCCACCGCACCGATCACCGCGCCCTTGCCGCGGCCCGAGCCCTGCCGGTCCTCGCCCGGCTGCGGGCGGGAGCGCTCGGCGTACCGGCTCTGCTGCGGCGGCAGCGGCGTGGTCTGCGAGGCCTGGCCGAACGACGGCTGCGGCGGGTAGGGCTGCTGGGGGCGGGCCGCCGCCTGCTGGCCGTACTGCGCGCGGCCGACCTCCATCGGTCGGCTGTACGAGCTGCGCGGCTGGGCGGGCGCGGCGGAGCCGTCGGCCGGGCGGTAGAGGTAGGCGAACGGGTCGTCGTCGCCCGCGCCCTCGGGCGCGCCGTTGCTGCCGTCCGTGGTCACGGTGCACACTCCCCGGGCAGATGATGGACGCTCGTACCAGCGGCACCCTACCTGCCGGGGCCCACCGCGGGGAAAGCCGATCAAGGGATGTGCTAACCGGCGCGACGGTGGGAACGCTCCCCCCGCGTTCCCCTCACCGAACCTCCACGCGCCCGCTTCTCGTCGTACATCCGCTCGTCGGCGGCGTGCAGCACCTCTTCGATCGACATGCCGCAGCCCGCCCAGCCGATGCCGAGGCTGACACCGACCCGCATCGCCCGGTTGTCGATCCGCATCGGCGGGATGATCGCGTTCCGCAGCCGGCCGGCGAGGTCCTTCGCCTCCTCGCGGCCGATGCCGTCGGCCAGCACCACGAACTCGTCGCCGCCGAGCCGGGCGACGGTGTCCCCCTCGCGGACGGCCTGCTGCAGCCGCCGCGCCACCTCGATCAGCACCGCGTCGCCCGCGTTGTGGCCGAACCGGTCGTTGATGGACTTGAAGCCGTCCAGGTCGCAGAAGAGCACCGCCAGGCCCTTGTCCGGCGCGCCCGGCGCCCGGTGCGCCCCGTGCCCCGCGTTCCACGGCTCCGGCCCGTCCGACTGCTCCGCGGGCACCGCGGTGTGCACGTGCGCCGGGTCGTGGTCGAAGCGGCTGAGCACCTCGCCCGCGGCGAAGGCCTCCAGGTCGCGGTCGAAGGCCGGGTCCGAGGTGCCGTAGCCGTGCGCCAGGGCGGTCGGGCCGCCGGGGCCGTCGTAGGCGGTGTGCGCGCTGTAGGAGAACTCGGGGTGGGCGAAGGCCGGACCGTGCCCGGCGGCCGCGGCGGGCGGCAGGCTGCACAGCCGGCGGCCGAGGCGGGTGCGCAGCTCGGCGCCGTTCGGCAGGCCGGTCAGCGCGTCGTGGCTGGCCCGGTGGGCCAGCTGCAGCTCGTGGCGCTTGCGGTCCTCGATGTCCTCGACGTGGGTCAGCAGGAAGCTCGGACCCTCGCCGGCGTCCGCCACCACCGAGTTGCGCAGGCAGACCCACTGGTAGCCGCCGTCCCGGCGGGAGAGCCGCAGCTCGGCGCGGCCGCCCTCGGCACTGGTGCGCTGCAGCAGGGCGAGGTCCTCCGGGTGGACGAGGTCGGCGAAGCTCTGCCGGCGCAGCGTCGCCCGGGGGCGGCCGAGCAGCCGGCACAGCGCGTCGTTGACCCGGGTGAGCTGGCCGCGCGCGGCGCCGTGCAGCTCGGTGATGGCCATCCCGCTGGGCGCGTACTCGAAGGCCTGACGGAAGCTCTCCTCGCTGGCCCGCAGTGCCTGCTGCTCCTTCTCCAGTCGGGCGAGCGCCCGCTGCATCTCGGCGCGCAGCCTGGCGTTGCCGATCGCGATGGAAGCCTGCAGGGAGAACATCTCCAGGGCCTCGCGCGTCCAGGCGCCGGGCCGCTTGCCGCTGCGCGGCCGGTCGACCGAGAGCACCCCGAGCAGGTCGCCGCCGGCGCTGTACATCGGCGCGAAGAGGAAGTCGCGGGGGTGCCAGTCGTTGGCGTAGACCGGCAGCGGGCCGTCGCCCGTCCAGGTCGGCACGTCGGTGCCGATCGCCCAGCCCCGGTCGTACGGCAGGAAGCGCAGCGTGCCCCAGTGGTCGCTGACGCCGAGCATGCGGTCCCAGGACTCCCGGGAGCCGACCTGGCCGAGCAGCACCGCCGGGCCGCCCACCCCGCTCTCCTCGACCTCCCAGACCGCCGCCACCACCAGGTCGCCGTCGGGCCGGACGAGGCTCACCGCGGCCGCGTCGAACCCGAGCCCGTGCACGGCCCCCTCCACCACGGCCTGCAGCGTGCCGGCCAGGCTGCGGGCAGCGTTGAGGTCCGCCACGACCCGGTGCAAGGTGCGGAGGGTCGCGAGGCGGACGTAGGGCTCCGACTCGGCTTCCATGCGGGGGCTCCCCGGCTGCTTCGGATTGGCGGTGATGGTTATCGTCCGATTGCCAGAAGAACTGAATCACAGCGAGCACAGCGATAGGCACGCTCGGTCAGCAATAGGCCGTCACTTGTGACTCAAATCACACCACTTGCCCGTGCCCACTCCGCTCCGGGCAGCCGCAAACCATGACGAACCCGGACAACGGACCGCGACAGGGCGGCCCGTACCGGCCCCCGGTCCTACGACCAGGGCCCGATTCCGCTCCGCGCGGGCGCGGACTACCGTGCGGTACGTGCACACCTCCTCGCAACCCTCGCCCATCCGTACGGCCGGCCCCGACGAGTTCCGGGCCGCCCTCTCGCAGCTCGCCTCGGGCGTCGCCCTGGTGACCGCCAACGACCCGGAGGACGGCGAGGACGCGGGCATGACGGCGACCTCGTTCCTGTCGGTGTCGCTGGAGCCGCCGCTGGTGCTGATCTCGGTCCGCGAGGACTCCCGGATGGACGACGTGCTCACCCGCGCCGAGACCTGGGCCGTCTCCCTGCTCGCCGAGGAGCAGCGCACCGCCGCCTCCCGGTTCGCCATGAAGGGCCGGCTCAGCGACCGGCTGCTCTTCGCCGACACCCCGCACCGCCGCGGGGAGCACAGTGGCGCCCCGCTGATCGAGGGCGCACTGGCGACCGTGGAGTGCCGCACCGAGCAGCGGGTGACCGCGGGCGACCACGTCCTGGTGATCGGCCGGGTGCTGGAGGCCCGGGTGCAGCAGCCCGGCGCCAAGCCGCTGCTGTACTTCCGCGGCGACTACCGCAAGCTCGCCTGAACCACCGCCGCCGCCGGCCGGCCCGCGGCCCGACGCGGCGTCAGTCCGCCGGCCGGACCCGGGACCTGCCCTGCTTCAGCTGCGCGCGGTGCCGCTTGTTCTCCAGCCGGCGCTCGACCATGCCGCGGCTCGGCCGGGTCGCCCGGCGCGCCTTCGGCGGCGGCGCGGTCGCCTCGCCGAGCAGCGCGGCCAGCCGCGCGGCGGCGGTCTCCCGGTTGCGCCACTGCGAACGGTGCTCGGAGGCCCGCACGACCAGCACCCGGCCGTCCACCAGGCGGTGGGCGAGGCGCTCCAGGGCGCGCTCCTTCCACACCGGGGGCAGGGCGGCCGACGCCGCCAGGTCGTAGCGCAGCTCGACCTGGGTGTCGGAGGTGTTCACGTGCTGGCCGCCGGGGCCGGAGGAACGCGAGAAGCGCCAGACGAGCTCGGCGTCGGGGACGACCACCGACCCCCGTACGCGGATGGGCTCGGACATGCGTCCATCATCCCGCCCCACCGCCCCGAGGTCACCCGGTTAACCGCACGGAGCGAAACGACTTCAGGGCGCGCGGGGGCACCTCCCGGCCGAAGGCTGTGGGAGAACTGCGCAGTCCCGGGGTGGCTGCACGACCTGATCCGGCCGAGCCCCGGTACGCCCCGTGAGCCGCATCCGAATCGCGCAGTTCCCCGCGCCCCTGGCGGCTGCCCCCGAGGTCGCCGCCCTCCGGGGGTACTGCCCGTTCCTGCGAGAATGAGGCGTGATCGAGCTCGGGTACTCCCTGTCCAACCGCTTCCCCGACCCGCCGCAGACCGACTACCGGCAGGCCCCCGTCCGGAGCCTGCGGTACGACCTGTTCTGCGGCGACGTCTACCTGGAGGTGGACGGCGAGGCCGTGGAGACCCGCTGGGGCTGGGTGCCGGTGCTGGACTTCGCCTGGGCGCTGTGCGACATCGCCGAGCAGCTGGACGAGGACCCGCAGGGCAGCCGCTCCGCCACCGTGCAGACCGCCGACCTCGACTTCACCCAGAACACCGAGCTGCTGCGGTTCGCCCGCCGGTTCGGCTGGGTGGAGGTCACCGCGACCTGGCTGCGGGACGCCGAGCCGCTGGTGGTGCGCCACGCGGACTTCCGTCGCGAGGCCCGCGACTTCCTGCAGGACGTGCTGGCCGATCTGACGGACCTGCACGAGGGCCTGGCCGACAATCCGAACATCTGGTCGGTGCAGGGCCGCTTCCCCCGGATCTGACCGGCGCTCCGCCGGCCCCGCGCGCCCGCGGCACGCCGCTGAGCGACGGTTCGTACGAGAAATTCGGCCGGGCCTGGAACCATGGCCCCCGCGAACAGCGTTCTTCCGAACAAAAGCGACCGAAGGGACACACACACCATGCCCGTGAGCCTCTCCAAGGGTGGCAACGTCTCGCTGACCAAGGAGGCCCCCGGCCTGGCCGCCATCACCGTCGGCCTCGGTTGGGACGTCCGCACCACCACCGGCGCGGAGTTCGACCTCGACGCCAGCGCGATCGTGCTGAACAACGACGGCAAGGTGTACTCCGACCGTCACTTCGTCTTCTTCAACAACACCGCCACCCCGGACAACACGGTCGTCCACACCGGTGACAACCGGACGGGCGAGGGCGCCGGCGACGACGAGCAGATCAACGTCAACCTGGCCGCCCTGCCGGCCGACGTCACCCGGATCACCTTCCCGGTCTCGATCTACGACGCGGTCAGCCGCGGCCAGAGCTTCGGCCAGGTCCGCAACGCCTACATCCGCGTGCTCAACCAGGCCGGCGGCGCCGAGATCGCCCGCTACGACCTGTCGGAGGACGCCGCCACCGAGACCGCCATGATCTTCGGCGAGCTCTACCGCAACGGCGCCGAGTGGAAGTTCCGCGCCATCGGCCAGGGCTACGCCTCGGGCCTGGTCGGCATCGCGCAGGACTTCGGCGTCAACGTCTGACGCACCGGCAGCCTGCCGGTCCGTCAACCTCCGGCACGCCACGAACGGGCGATGCCCGGGAATCCCAGCGGATTCCCGGGCCGAGCCCCGTGTGGGGTGGGGGCCGGGCCGGCGGGCGCCCGCCCGGGCGGCCCGCCCCCCGCACGGGGGGGGGCAGCAACACGGGGGGCG
>NZ_JBEYFP010000042.1:0-23793 GCF_040634455.1 Kitasatospora sp. NPDC007106 | reverse complement strand
GTGCACCGGCAGCCGCGGGCCGCCACCGTGGGGTGCTGGCCCCGCCCGGCGCCCGAGCGCCGCGGCCCGTCGAGAGGTGCGCCGATGCCCGTCCCGTTCACCGCCGCGCTGCCCGCCCTCCTGCTGCTGCCCGCGCTCGGCGGGCCCGGCACGGTGGTCGAGGCGGACTTCGCGCCGGCCACGGCCTTCGTCCCGCCGGCCGCGATCAGCCACGCCCCGGACGTCGTGCCGTACGGCTCCCGCGTCCGGGTCACCGAGACCCGGACCGGCACCGGGACGGCCGTCGCGCTGGAACTCACCGGGATCGCCCCCGCCACCGAACTGGCCGCCCACGTGCACACCGGGCAGTGCGGGGCGGACCCGGCCGCCTCCGGCCCGCACTACCAGGACGCCGTGGACCCGGTGCAGCCCTCCACCGACCCGGCCTACGCCAACGACCGCAACGAGGTCCGGCTCGCCCTGCGCACCGACGCGGCCGGGGACGGGACGGCGCGGACCGCGGTGCACTGGCGGTTCCGGCCTGGCGGGGCGCGGTCGCTGGTGCTGCACACCGTGCACGCCGAGGGCGCCCACCCGGCGGGCGCCCGGGTGGCGTGCGTGAACGTCGACTTCTGAGCGCCCCGGGACGGGCCGGACCGCCGGCGGCGGCACGGCCGGCCCGGTCCGGCCCGGCCCCCGGGGGTGCGGTCAGTCCCCGAGGGTGGCGACCAGCACGGCCTTGATGGTGTGCAGCCGGTTCTCCGCCTGGTCGAAGACCACCGAGTGCGCGGACTCGAAGAGCTCGTCGGTGCACTCCAGCTCGGTCATGCCGGTCTCCTCGTGCATCTGGCGGCCGATCTCGGTGCCGAGGTCGTGGTACGCGGGCAGGCAGTGCAGGAACTTGACGGCGGGGTTGCCGGTCAGCCGGACGGTGTCCATGGAGACCTGGTACGGCTTCAGCAGGGCGATCCGCTCGGCCCACACCTCCTTGGGCTCGCCCATGGAGACCCAGACGTCGGTGTAGAGGAAGTCGGCGCCCGCCACGCCCTCCTCCACCGACTCGGTGACGGTGATCCGGGCGCCGGTCGTCGCGGCGAGGTCCTGGGCGGCCTTCTGCACGTCGTCGGCCGGCCAGAGCTCCCGCGGGGCCACGATCCGCACGTCCATGCCGAGCAGGGCGCCCGTCACGAGCAGCGAGTTGCCCATGTTGTTGCGGGCGTCGCCGAGGTAGGCGAGGGCGACGTCGCCGAGCGGCTTGGCGCAGTGCTCGCGGACGGTGAGCACGTCCGCGAGCATCTGGGTCGGGTGCCACTCGTCGGTCAGCCCGTTCCACACCGGGACGCCGGCGTGCGCGGCCAGCTCCTCCACGATCTCCTGGCCGTGGCCGCGGTACTCGATGCCGTCGAACATCCGGCCGAGCACCCGGGCCGAGTCCCGGATGGACTCCTTGTGGCCGATCTGGGAACCCGCCGGATCGAGGTAGGTGGTGGCGGCGCCCTGGTCGTGGGCGGCCACCTCGAAGGCGCAGCGCGTCCGGGTGGAGGTCTTCTCGAAGATCAGGGCGATGTTCTTGCCCCGCAGCCGGGGCTGCTCGGTGCCGGCGTACTTGGCGGCCTTCAGCTGCGCGGCGAGGTCCACCAGGAAGCGGAACTCCTGGGGAGTGAAGTCGAGCTCCTTGAGGAAGTGCCTGTTCCGGAGGTTGAACGCCATACCGGGCTCCTGGGTCGTCCGATGTCGAGACGGGAAGTGTATACGACTGTCGGAATTTGTATGCAGGGATGGCGCTGTGATGCGGGCGACCCGGCCCGCCCCCGCAGGTCGCGCGGGGGCGGGCCGGACGGCGTCACGGGGACGGCGGTCGCGCGCACGGGCAGGTCACAGCCGCGGGTCGACCGGCTCGGACTCCAGGGCGAGCACCGCGAAGACCGGCTCGTGCACCCGCCACAGCGGCTCGCCGGCGGCCAGCCGGTCCAGCGCCTCCAGGCCGAGGGCGTACTCGCGCAGCGCCAGCGAGCGCTTGTGCCCCAGGAAGCGCTGGCGCAGCTGGTCCAGGTACTCGGTGTAGTCCGGGCCGTAGATGATCCGCAGGTACTCCCGGCCGCGGACCTTCACGCCCGGCTGCACCAGCCGCCCGCCGGCGTCGCGGACCAGCGAGGCGAGCGGCTTGACCACCATGCCCTCGCCGCCGGCCTCGGTGAGCTCCTCCCACCAGGCGATGCCGGCCGCGACGGAGGCCTCGTCCGCGGTGTCCACGACCAGGCGGCCGGTGCGCTGCAGGATCGGCTCGTCGGGGTCGTCGGCCCCGACCAGCCGGTCGAGCCACCCGAGGTGCCGGTCGTGCGGCAGCACGGCGAGGTTGGCACCCTCGGCGGCCAGCAGCTGGAACGGGGCGAGCCTGATCCCGCTGAGGCCCTCGGTCGGCCAGCAGTAGCGCCGGTACGCCGCGGTGAAGGCGTCGGCGTCGAGCGCGCGCTGCCGCTGCCGGGCCGTCAGGTCGGCGACGTCCAGGCCGCGCTCGGCGGCCCGGTCGAGCGCGTCGAGCACCTGCGGCAGGGCGGCGCCGGCCGCAGCGCCGACCGCCGCGTACTGGCGGCGCAGCAGCTCGGCCGCCTTCAGCGACCACGGCATCAGCTCGGCGTCCAGCAGCAGCCAGCCGGTGCCCAGCTCGTCGAAGAGCCCGGCCCGCTCGGCGGCGGCCCGCAGACGGGCCAGGACGGCGCCGGTCAGTTCCTCGTCGCCGAGGAAGGCGCGGCCGGTGCGCGTCCAGATCGCCCCCGGGCCGGCGAGGCCGAACCGCTTCTCCAGCGCCGACCAGTCCCGGGCGACCAGGACGACCGCGCGGGAGCCCATGTGCTTCTCCTCGCAGACCACCTGCTGCACGCCGTCGTGGCGGTAGGCGAAGAACGCCTCCTCCGGGTGCTCCAGGTAGCCCTCGCGCCGGGAGGTGGCGGAGGGCGCCATGGTCGGCGGCAGGTAGGCGAGCAGCCGCGGGTCGAGGGCGAAGCGGCTCATCACCTCCAGCGCCGCGGCGGCGTTCTCCTCGCGGACGGAGACCCGCCCGTGGTGCGCCGTCTCGACGATCCGCCGGCCGGCCACGTCGGCCAGGTCCAGCGGACGGCCCTCGCGGCCGCCGGGCGCGTCGGTGTGCAGCGGGCGCCGCGGGGCGTACCACTCCTGCTCGGCCGGGACGGTGACGAGCTCGCGCTCCGGGTAGCGCAGGGCGGTGAGGTGGCCGCCGAAGACGCAGCCGGTGTCCAGGCAGATGGTGTTGTTGACGAAGCTCGCCGTGGGCGTCGGGGTGTGGCCGTACACGACGAGCGCCCGGCCGCGGTACTCCTCGGCCCACGGGTAGCGGACCGGCAGGCCGTACTCGTCGGTCTCGCCGGTGGTGTCGCCGTAGAGCGCGTGCGAGCGGACCCGGCCGGAGTTGCGGCCGTGGTACTTCTCGGGCAGGCCGGCGTGGCAGACCACCAGGGCGCCGCCGTCCAGCAGGTAGTGGCTAACCAGGCCGCGCATGAACGCCCGGACCTCGGCCCGGAACTCCTCCGGCTCGGCGGCGAGCTGGTCGATCGACTCCTTCAGGCCGTGCGAGACGGTGACCTTGCGGCCGTCCATGTGCCGGCCGAGCTTGTTCTCGTGGTTGCCGGGCACGCAGAGGGCGTGGCCGGCCGCGACCATGCCCATCACCAGGCGCAGCACGCCCGGGGTGTCCGGGCCGCGGTCGACCAGGTCGCCGACGAAGACCGCGGTACGGCCCTCGGGGTGGGCGGCGTCGACGGCGCGGCCGCGGTCGTCGCGGTCGATCCGGTAGCCGAGGCGGACGAGCAGCGTCTCCAGCTCGGAACGGCAGCCGTGGATGTCGCCGACGATGTCGAACGGGCCGGTGAGGTGCCGCAGGTCGTTGAACCGCTTCTCCGGCACGATCTCGGCGGCGGCGACCTCGGCCTCGCCGCGCAGGACGTGCACCTTGCGGAAGCCCTCGCGCTCCAGCCCCTTCATCGAGCGGCGCAGCTCGCGCTGCTGGCGCGGCAGGACGTGCGCGGGCAGCTGGCGGTCCGGCCGGTGGCTGTTGCGCTCGGCGCAGACCGAGGTCGGCACGTCCAGCACGATCGCGATGGGCAGCACGTCGTGCTCGCGGGCGAGCCTGATCAGCGCCTTGCGGGACTCCGGCTGCACGTTGGTCGCGTCGACGACGGTGAGCCGGCCGGCCGCGAGGCGCTTGCCGACGATGTAGTGGAGCACGTCGAAGGCGTCGGTGGACGCCGACTGGTCGTTCTCGTCGTCGGCGACCAGACCCCGGCAGTAGTCGGAGGAGACGACCTGGGTCGGCTGGAAGTGCCGGCGCGCGAAGGTGGACTTGCCGGAGCCGCTGGTGCCGATCAGGACGACCAGGGACACGTCGGTGACGGGCAGTCGGCGGACGGGCTGCGCGGCCTCGGCCGCGGCTGCGTCGGCAGCCGCGCCGACGATGCCGCCGGTGTCCGCGGTGGTGTCCGCGCCGGTGTCCGGGCCGGTGTCCGCGGGGCCGGCGGGCAGGCCGTCGTCGGCGGAGCCGCCGGTGGGCAGGACGTCGGAGGTCATCGGGTCACGCTCCCTTCAGGGGCATTGTCGGTGGTGGCCGTGCGGAACAGGGCGAGCTGGGTCGGCGCGCCGACCTCCTCGTCGAACGGTCCGACCGGCCGGAGGGCGACGGTGTAGCCGTAGGTGCCGGCGACCCGCTCGGCCCAGGCGGCGAACTCGGCCCGGTTCCACTCGAACCGGTGGTCGGAGTGCCGGACGTGGCCGGCCGGGAGGGTCTCCCAGCGGACGTTGTACTCGACGTTCGGGGTGGTGACGACGACGGCCTGCGGACGGGCCGCGCCGAAGACGGCGTACTCCAGGGCGGGCAGCCGGGGCAGGTCGAGGTGCTCGATCACCTCGGACAGCACGGCCGCGTCGTACCCCTTGAGCCGGGCGTCGGTGTAGGTGAGCGCGCCCTGGATGAGGCGGACCCGGGCTGCCTGGCGCTCGCTCATGCGGTCGAGCCGCAGCTTGCGCCCGGCCGCGGCCAACGCCCGCGAGGAGACGTCCACGCCGAGCACCTCCGTCACCCTGGCGTCCTTCAGCAGTTCGCCCACCAGCTCGCCCTGGCCGCAGCCGAGGTCGAGCACCCGGGCGGCGCCGGTCTCGGCCAGTGCGGCCAGGATCGCGGCACGCCGCTGGACGGCGAGCGGGACGGGCCGGTCGCCGGCGTCCGGCTCGGCCGCGGTCGGCGCGAAGCCGGTCGAAGCGTCGGTGACAGCCGTGTCGGTGCCGCCCGTGTCGGTGCCGGCCGCGTCGGTGCCGGGGGCCTCGGCGGCCGGGTCGTCGGCCGGCGGGTCGTCGTCGACGGCGTTGTCCAGCTCCTCGGCCTCGCTGTCGTCCGCCTCGGCGAGCCGGGCCAGGGCCAGCCGCTCCATGGCGAGCCTGGTCAGCGACCAGCGCCGGGCCAGGTAGCGGCGGGTGATCACGGCGAGCTCGGGGTGGTCGGCCAGCCAGCCCTCGCCGGCGGCGAGCAGCTTGTCGACCTCGTCGGGCGCCACCCAGTAGTGCTTGGCGCCGTCGAGTACCGGCAGCAGCACGTACAGGTGCTGCAGCGCGTCCGCCAGGCGCAGTTCACCGGTCAGCTCCACCCGGACGTAGCGGGACTCGCCCCACTCGGGGAAGGTCTCGTCCAGCGGGACCGCCACCGCGTCCACCTGCCAGCCGAGCGGCTCGAACAGCCGCCGCACCATCGCCGGACCGCCGCCCTCGCCGCCGCCGGTCGCGGGGACCGCGGGGAGGTCGATGCGCAGCGGCATGACCAGCTCGGCCCGGCCGGGCAGCTTCTCGCAGACGCCCTTCATCGCCGACCGGAAGACCGTGCGCAGCGCCACCGCCAGCAGCGAGGACGCGGCGTAGGGCCGGTCGTTCACGTACTGGGCGAGGGCGAGGTCGGGCGAGCCGGACCGGCCCCGGCCGCGGCCCTGGCGGACGAGGGCGACGGGGTCGATGTCGAGGAGCAGGGCCGCCGTGCACCGCTGCTCGGTGGCCTCCGGGTAGAAGACGTGCGCCACCCCGTGCGAGGTGGAGAAGCGCTGCACCTTCTCCGGGTGCTTGTGCAGCAAGAAGCCCAGGTCAGTGGCCGGGCGGTCGGCTGTGGCCGTGGTGGAGATCGAGATGAACACCCGGTCGAGTATCGCCGACGGACGATCGGCCGGTCACCGGATTTTGCGCTGCTGCGCAAGTCCCGGGCCTGCCCGGGTGCCGGCCCGTCCCGGGGGCGGTCCGCGCGCCGGCGGGTCGGCCGCGGGGTCGGGGGCATGGACGTCGGAGGGGGCGCGCGGGTGCCCGGTCGCGGCGTCCGCACGGTGAGCGCGTTCGGCACGGCCACCCCCGATTCGTTAACGTGCACGATGTGACTGCTGAAACCTCCTCCCTCGCACGCGGCGCCGTCGCGGCCGGCCTGGCGACGATCGCGGCCGACGGCACCGTCCTGGACACCTGGTTCCCCGCGCCCGAGCTGACGGCCGAGCCCGGCCCGGCGGGCACCGTCCGGCTGACCGCCGAGCAGGCCGAGTCCGAGCTCGGTGCCGGCGCGGCCGAGGCGCTGCGCAGCGACGCCCGCCGCGGCGTCGAGGTCGTCGCCGTGCGCACCACCATCTCCTCCCTGGACGACAAGCCGCTCGACGCGCACGACGCCTACCTGCGTCTGCACCTGCTGAGCCACCGTCTGGTCAAGCCGCACGGGCAGAACCTGGACGGCATCTTCGGTCTGCTCGCCAACGTCGCCTGGACGAGCGTCGGCCCGGTGCCGGTGGCGAACGTGGAGCAGGCCCGTCTGGCGGTCCGCGCGCAGGGCGGTCAGCTGGCCGTCTACGGCGTGGACAAGTTCCCGCGGATGACCGACTACGTCGTCCCGACGGGCGTGCGGATCGCCCACGCGGACCGCGTCCGCCTCGGCGCGCACCTCGCCGAGGGCACCACGGTGATGCACGAGGGCTTCGTCAACTTCAACGCCGGCACGCTGGGCACCTCGATGGTGGAGGGCCGGATCAGCGCCGGTGTCGTGGTCGGCGACCACAGCGACATCGGCGGCGGCGCCTCGATCATGGGCACGCTGTCCGGTGGCGGCAAGCAGGTCGTCTCGGTCGGCGAGCGCTGCCTGCTCGGTGCCAACGCCGGCATCGGCATCGCGCTGGGCAACGACTGCGTGGTGGAGGCCGGTCTGTACGTGACCGCCGGCACCCGGGTGACCACCCCGGACGGCAAGATCGCCAAGGCGGTCGAGCTGTCCGGCCAGGACAACCTGCTGTTCCGCCGCAACTCGCAGAGCGGCGCCGTCGAGGTCATCGCGCGGTCCGGCTCGTGGGGCGGGCTGAACGCGGAGCTGCACGCGCACAACTGATCTCCTGTGTTCCGGGCGGGCCCGGGCGGCGTACCTCCGTGTACGCGGCCCGGGCCCGCTGCCGTTCCGCCGCAGCTCACCGGGCGGCGCCCGGTCCCGCCCTCGGTCGGCCCCGGCTCCGGGCCCTAGCCGAGGGCGGACCGGGGCCGCAAGCCGCGCTCACCCGAGGGGCTGACCCGGCGGCGGTCTTGGACCTCAACGGGTGGTCCCCGGTGACCGCCCGCGGGCGGGGGTCGTTGGACGGGCGGCGCCGGTATCGGACGCCGTACTCCGCACCGTCGAGCTGGAAGGGCACCCCCATGTCCGATCCCCTGTCCGACTCCGCCTCCGACTCCCTGCCCGACTCGCTGTCCGCTCCGGTCGGCGAGGGGCCCGGCGGCGCGTCCCAGAACCTCGCGGACGACGTGTCCGCGGCCGAGGCGTCGAAGGACCTCCTGCAGCAGATGGAGGAGCTGCTGGCGACCGTGAGTGCCAGCCTGGCCGGTCTGGGCGCCGATCTGCGGTCCTCCGCCTCCCGGACCGGCACGCCGGACGACGAGGCTCCCCGGCCGGACGCTCACGGCTGACCCACCGCTCCGGCACCCGCCCCCGCACGGGCACGGGCACCGGCACCAGCACCAGCACCAGCACCAGCACCGATTGGCGGGCCGAGGCGGACGGACAGCAGCGGGCCGAGTCGCTCCGACGGGTCCTCCGACAGGTCCTCCGACCCGGTGGCCGACAGGTCCACGGAATCCCCGGCGCCCACGGAGTCCACGGAGTCCACAGCCTCCCCGGAGCACCCCGGCCGGCCCGCCGGGACGTCGAACGGGCCCTCGTCCAGGTACTCCGGCCCGTCCTCCTCGGGCGGCGGGAGACCGTTCGCGCGGCGGACGGCCCGGAGCAGCTCGGCCGCCACCTCCTTGCAGTCGGCACCGGCGTCCACCCCGTCGATGCAGCGCCAGTAGACGCTCTCCGCGTCGGCGCCGCAGGCGAGCACGACGAGCGCCTCGGCCACCTCGTGCAGCAGGAAGCAGAGTTCGCACAGGACGGGGTCGAGCTCGCCGAGGTCGTCCAGGCGGCGGGCCCGGCCGCCGGCCCAGTCCGTGCCGGGCGGGCCGAGGACGTCGAGCGTGTCGAGGGTGCCGAGGGCGCCCGGCGGGTCGTCGAGGCAGCCTGCCGCATGGGCGCCCGCGTCGCAGAGGAGTTGGCCGAGGGCGCCGATCTCGCCGGAGTCCTGCTCCGCGATCCGGGCACCGACCGCCTCGGTGAGCAGGCCGGCCTGACGGGCCTCCAGCAGCACGCCCTGCGCCGTCCTGGCCTCGGCCAGTGCGTGCCGGGTCGTCTTGATCAGTCGCAGCGCGTCCATGCCGCCGCTCCCCTCGCTCGCATCGGGACCGCCGTTGCCGACGGTGTGTCTCGACGCAAGCGTGCTGGCCGGCCCCGCCCGGGCCGGCCGCCCGGGCCGGACCTGTGGACAACCCGCCCCTGTGAACAACCGGGGTCACCCGTACGAGCGACGAACCACCTGGACTCGGGCGTCAGCCGGTCCGATCGTCCGACGAATCCCCGGAGGAGCCCGCACCCGCGGACGGCGCCTCCGAAGCCCCGGACGGCGACTCCCCACCCGCAGGCAGCGACTCCGAAGCCCCGGACGGCGAGCCCGCACCCGCGGACAGCGGCTTCCCACCCGCGGACGGCGGCCGCGACGCCACCCCTTCGCCCGCAGCCGGCGAGCGTCCCGGCACCGGGAAGCGCTCCTCGTTCCGCTCGATCTTGGCCGCCAGCGCCTCTGCCGGGTCAACCCCCACCACGCTGCAGAACTGCAGCAGGTAGGCCAGCACGTCGGCGACCTCGTCCCGGACCCGGTGGGCTCGGTCGGGTTCGGCCATCACCGCGTCCGCCTGTTCCGGCGTCAGCCACTGGAAGATCTCCAGCAGCTCGCCGGCCTCCACGCTGAGCGCCGCGGCCAGGTTCTTGGGCGTGTGGTACGGCTGCCAGCTGCGCGCCGCCGCGAACGCGTCGAGGCGGCGGCTCAGCCGCACCAGTGCGTCCTCGCCCGGCGCCGGTCCGGGCTCGGGCGCGGGGCGGCCGGATCCGCCCCGGCCGGGGTGGGAACCACCGGGGCCGGAGGGCTTGTCGTTGTCGGTCACGCCCCCAGGTCTACCCCATCGGCGTCGCCCCTCCCGGCCTGCTGCGGTACCCGGGGCGTCCGGTCCGGCAGGACGAGCACGCTGTGGCCGGTGGCCGGGTCGCGGCGGCACTCGACCAGGTCCAGCCCCTCCACCTCCGCGGTGGCGGCGGGCTCCTGCAGTGCGGCCAGCAGCCGGACGTCCCCCTTGTCGCACACCTCGCGGGCGACCCGCAGCAGCGAGGCGACCTGTTCGGTGCCCAGACCGGCCCCCAGGTCCTCGGCGAGGACGGTCAGCTGCCGGTGGGCGGAGGGCACCTCGGCCGCGGCGTCGACGTCCAGCACCCCGGCCCCGGTGAGCAGCACCGCGGCGAAGGCGAGCAGCCGCAGCATGCCGTCGGAGGCCTGGTCGGCGCCGGTGCGCCCGAGCACGCCCTCGTCGAAGACGGCCATCAGCCGCTGCTGGGCGTCCTCCCCGCGGCGGGCGACCTCCAGCCCGAGCAGCGGGTGCGGGGCGGCGGCCTGGACGGCCTTGAGCAGGCGCCCGTAGCGGCGGCTGCACTCGTTCTCCAGCCGGGCGAGCACGGCGGAGATGTTGGAGGCGGTACCGACCAGCCGGGCCTGCGGTTCGGGCCTGGTCCAGCTGCGCATCGCGGCGGGCACCGGGTGCAGCGGGAAGACCTCGCGCAGGGCGGTGAGCAGTTGTTCGGTGGCGGCGAGCACCTTGCGCTCGCCGGGCGAGGAGCCGGCCACCCGGAGCGGGATCTGAGCGGTGATCAGGCTGTCGCTGGGGAAGGGCGCGCGGATGTCGCCCTGCCGGGTGTCGTTGTGCCAGGTGACGTTGACCCGGCCCTGGGCGATGTCCTGTTCGCCGGTCTCCACCAAGGTCTCGCCGGCGAGGGTCAGCCACTCCCGGGCCACCCGGACGCGGCCGTCGGTGCGGACGACCAGTTCCAGCCGGATCGGTCCGGCGCAGGAGCGGACGGTGCAGCCGAGGATGATCGCGTTGCGGCCGTGCGGGACGCACCCCATCAGGCCGCCGCGCACGGGCCCGGCGAGCGGGCCTGCGGTGCCGCCGACGCCGTCCAGCGAGGGGCCGATCTCCTCTCCGATCGCCAGCCGGGAGAGCACCGCCAGGGCGTCCAGCGCGTTCGACTTGCCGACGCCGGACGGGCCGTGCAGCACGGTCAGCGGGGAGAGCGGCAGGGTGGTGCGGCGGTAGGACTTGAAGGAGGTCAGCCGGATTTCCTCGACCGCGGGGCGGCGGGTGGGACGGGCGATCGGGGCTGCGGGAGCGGCGGCTTCGCTGGTCACCCGGGGGACCCTAGCGGCCGGGGGGCCGGACGAAACGTCCCTGCTCGGGCCGGTTCACACGAACGGCTCAGCATTCGCACACCGCCCCCACCGCCTCCCCTGCGGGTCCACGCGGCCCGGTGCCGACAGCACGGGCCGCGTCACGGACGGCGACGAGGACACCGGCGCGGACACGGGTGCGGCCGGCGACACGGACGCCGTCCCGGCCGGCGATGCGTCAGCCGTACACCGGGAGCAGCTCAGCTGCACACCGAGGGCAGCTCAGCCGTACACCGAGAGCAGCACGGAGCCGGTGACCTCGACCGGCTCCGGCAGGGCGGCGAGTGCGGCGGCGAGCCGGTCCGGGTCGGTGTGCCAGGCGTTCGGGCCCATGCCGACGACGGCGGCGGCGTCCCGGTGCGACAGCCGCAGGGTGAACTCCACCTCGGTGCGGTCGATCGGGCGCAGCCAGGGGTTCAGCTTCTCGTCGATCCGGCGCTCCTTCTCCTCGTCGACCGACAGCAGGCCGAGCCCGGAGACGAGTTCGCGCAGGTGGCGGGAGGTCGGCGCGACCAGCAGCAGGCGTCCGCCGGGGCGCAGCACGCGGCGGATCTCGGGGCCGTTGCGCGGGGCGAAGACGTTGAGGACGAGGTCGGCGCAGTCGTCGAGCAGGGGCAGCGGCCGCCAGGCGTCGCAGACCACGGCGCCGATCCGGGGGTGGGCCCTGGCGGCGCGGCGCAGGGCGTACTTGGAGATGTCGAGGGCGGCGCCGGCCGGGCCGTCGAGGCGGTCGAGGACGTGCGCGAGGTAGTGGCCGGTGCCGGCGCCGAGGTCGGCGACCAGTCCGTCGGAGAGGTCCCCGGGGGCGTCCGCGGCGGCGTCGGCGAGTGCCTCGGCGACGGGCCGGTAGTGGCCGGCGGCGAGGAAGTCGCTGCGGGCGGCGACCATCTCCGCGGTGTCGCCGGTGCCGGTGTGCGCGTCGCCGGGAAGCAGGCTGACGTAGCCCTGCCGGGCCTGGTCGAAGCTGTGCCCGGCGGGGCAGCGCAGGGTGCGGCCGTCGAGGGCGAGGTGCTGCGCGCAGTGCGGGCAGGCCA
This sequence comes from Kitasatospora sp. NPDC007106, assembly GCF_040634455.1. Classification (NCBI taxonomy): domain Bacteria; kingdom Bacillati; phylum Actinomycetota; class Actinomycetes; order Kitasatosporales; family Streptomycetaceae; genus Kitasatospora; species Kitasatospora sp. NPDC007106. The sequence goes on along the minus strand of NZ_JBEYFP010000042.1, from coordinate 11,912 downwards.
GGTGGGGCTCGATGTCCTGCAGCAACGTGGCGGTCCTCGTCGGGCTCGGGGGTGGGGCCCAAGCCTAACGAGTCGGCCGGTGTCGCCCGGCGCGTCAGTCGGTGTCGTCCTCGTCGTCGTCGCCGCTGACCTCTTCCTCCTCGGGCTCGTCGACGACCCAGGCGGAGAGCCGTTCGGCGACCCCGCTGACGCCGATCTTGCCCTCGCGGATGCCGCGGGCGAGACTGCGGACCTCGCGCGCGGTGGTGGCGACGCTGCAGCCGCTGGCGACCAGGTAGGCGTAGGCGACGGCGGTGGCGAACAGTTCGTTGTTCCGCTCCAGCGAGGGGATGCGGATCAGTTGGTGCATCAGGGCCGCGGCCCGGTCGTGCGGTTCGGGGTAGACGGCGATGTCGAAGATCTCGGCCTGGTGCCGGGCGACCGCGGCCAGCAGCGACCCGTAGTCGGTGACCTGGGGGTCGCCCGGGGTGTACTGCTCAGCGGTCATGAGCAGCCACGAGAGGTCGACCTCGAGCTTCAACGGCGCACATCCTGGGCACCCGGCTCCCCGAACTCGGCCAGGAAGGCCGTCTCGTACTCCTTCATGAACTGGGCCGCGGTGTCCACGAAGAGGCGCCCGGCCTCGCCCATGTCCTGCTGGACGAGCCGTTCGATGTACTGGTTCATGCTGATCCCCTGCTGCTCGGCCCGTTCCCGGGCCATCTCGGCGGTGGTGGCGTCCACCCGGACGTTGAGTTGTTTCTTGGCCATGAATTCAAGCTAGCGCTGGGGTGCTAGCACAGCAAGGGCGCATTCCGGCCGCCTCGCCGTGCCCGCCCCCCTCAGATGTCCGTTCGCGCCCCACCGGAAACCAGCCCCGCGGAACGATCGGACGGCGCCGTCCCGCAGCGCCCCCGACCTGCGCCGACCGCCGCCGGTGAACGGGGGCCGCCGCCCGGCCGTCCCCCGGTCGACGGGCGGGCGGCACACGCGTGTACGGCGAATTCCCGCCACGGCTCCGCGGAACGGGACCCTCCGGCCCCGGAACGCCGATCGGCGGGCACCGGAGTCTCCTCCCGTGCCCGCCGATCGAAGCGGTTCCTGTCCGCGGCAGCGGCTACTCGTTCCCGCCGGGACCCTCGCCGACCGGCTCCAGGATCGCCACGCACTCGAAGTGATGGGTCATCGGGAACAGGTCGAAGGCCCGCAGCGAGACCGGCCGGTAGCCGCCCTCGCGGAAGAACGCCAGGTCCCGGGCGAGCGCCGCCGGGTCGCAGGCGACGTACGCGATCCGGCGGGCCTCCAGGCCGACCAGGTGCGCGACGGTCTCGCGGCCGGCGCCGGAGCGCGGCGGGTCGAGCACGATCAGGTCGGTGGCGGTGATGCCGGTGCGCGGCAGCAGGGTCTCGACCCGGTCGCACTCGATCCGGACGTTCTCCAGGGCGGCCAGGTTGTGCCGGGCGTCGGCCACGGCCTGCTTGGACGACTCGATGCCGAGCACCGCGCCGTCCTCGCCGACCCGGTCGGCCAGCGCGCCGGCGAACAGGCCGACGCCGCAGTACAGGTCGAGGGCCATCTCGCCCCACTGCGGGTCCAGGCCCTCCAGCACCGCGTCGACCAGGGTGTCCGGCGCCTGCGGGTGGATCTGCCAGAAGCCGCCCTCGGAGACCCGCCAGGTCCGGCCGGCCGCCCGCTCGCGGACGAAGGTCCGGCCGTGCACCCGGTGGAAGAGGCCCTGCTCGTCGACGCGGGAGATGGACACCGGCCGGTCGAGCTCGACCAGCGGCAGCTGCTCGCCGGGGCGCGGCCGCAGGATGACCTGGCGGTCCGAGGAGCCGGTCGCGGCGACCGCCTCCACGGCGGCCACGCCGTCCCAGTCCCGTGCCTCGACGCCGAGCTCGGTGACGCCCTCGGCGGCGATCAGGCAGCGGTCGATCGGCTGCACGTCGTGCGAGCGGTGCCGGCGCAGGCCGGCCCGGCCGGTCTCCGGGTCGACGGTGTACTGGACGCGGGTGCGCCAGGCCGGGACCTCGCCCGCCGGGAGCTTGCCGCCGACCGGCTCCACCGAGCCGTCCCAGCCGGCCTCGGCGGGGGTCAGCCCGCCGAGCTTGGCGAGCTGCTCGGTCAGCACCTGGCCCTTGAGCTTGCGCTGGCCGCCCGGGGTGACGTGCTGCCAGTCGCAGCCGCCGCACTTGCCGGGGCCGGAGAACGGGCAGGGCGCGGCGATGCGCTCCTTGGCGGGCTCCAGGACCTCCACGGCGTCGGCCCGCAGGAAGCGGGAGGTGGTGGTGCCCTCGGTGACCTGGGCGATCACGCGCTCGCCGGGCAGGGTGTGCCGGACGAACAGCACCCGGCCCTCGTGCCGGGCGACGCAGTGGCCGCCGCCGTGCGCGACGGGGCCGACCTCGACCTCGTAGCGCTCGCCGACCAGCGGATCGCCGCTCGGCACCCTGGGCTTCGACTCGGCCCGGGGCCCGGACGCCGCCGTGGACGCCCGCTTCGCCGCCGCGCCGGACTTCGGCTCGCCGGTGCGCAGCGCCTTCGGCGGGCGGACGGTCTGCTTGCCCGGCCGCCGGCCCTTCGAGCCGGCCAGCTGGTCCTTGCCGGCCGTGCCGCGGCCCTGCGGGGCCGTCCGCTCGTCCGCGGGCGCCTCCTCGCGGGGAGCGCGGGGCGCGGTCTGGGCGGTGTAGCCCTCGCGGTCGGTGGCCGCCGGACGGGCGGACCGGTTGCTCCACTTGGGGTGGGCCACCTGGCCCGGGCGGCCGCCGGAGCGGCCGGAGCGGCCGGCCGAGCCGCCCGATCGGGGCGGGTTGTTGCGGGTCACGGTGATCCGTCCTTGTTGCCGGTCCGGGTGGTGTCGGAGGTCTCGAACGGCCGGCCGCCGTGGTGGCGGGGCTCGCCGCGGCGGACGGCGCCCGGCGCCGACCATGCCTTCTGCGGCTTGCGCCGCTCGGAGGACTCCAACTGCCAGGGTACGGAGGTCACCATCACACCGGGCTTGAACAGCAGGCGGCCCTTGAGGCGCAGGGCGCTCTGGTTGTGCAGCAGGTGCTCGTACCAGTGGCCGACGACGTACTCCGGGATGTAGACGGAGACGACGTCGCGGGGGCTGCTGCGGCGCAGGTTCTTGACGTAGTCGAGGACGGGGCCGGTGATCTCGCGGAACGGCGAGTCGAGGACCTTCAGCGGCACCTCGATGCCGCGGGCGTCCCAGTCCTTGCGCAGCGCCTCGGTGTCGGCCGGGTCGACGTTGACGGTGACGGCCTCCAGGGTGTGCGCGCGGGCCAGCCGGGCGTAGGCGAGGGCGCGCAGGGCGGGCTTGTGCAGCTTGGAGACCAGGACGATGGCGTGCACCCGGGTCGGCGGGGCGACGTCCTCGGGCTCCTCGGCGGCGACGAGCTCGGTGGAGACCCGCTCGTAGTGGCGGCGGATCGCCTTCATCATCACGAAGAGCACGACCATGGTCGCGATGGCGATCCAGGCGTGGCTGATCTTGGTGGCGAGGACGACGATCAGCACGGCCATGGTCATCACCAGGCCGAAGGCGTTGATGGCCCGGCTGCGCTGCATATGCGAGCGCTTCTTCGGGTCGGTCTCGGTGCGCAGCAGGCGGGTCCAGTGCCGGATCATGCCGGACTGGCTCATGTTGAAGGAGACGAAGACGCCGACGATGTACAGCTGGATCAGCCGGGTCGGGTCGGCGTCGAAGGCGATGATGAACAGGATCGCCACGCCGGCCAGCAGGATGATGCCGTTGGAGAAGGCCAGGCGGTCGCCGCGGGTGTGCAGCTGGCGGGGCAGGTAGCGGTCCTGGGCGAGGATCGAGCCGAGCACCGGGAAGCCGTTGAAGGCGGTGTTGGCGGCGAGCACCAGGATCAGGCCGGTCACGGTGGCGACGAAGTAGAAGCCGGGCGTGAAGTTGGAGAACACGGCCTCGCTGATCTGGGCCAGCGCGGTCTTCTGGTGGTAGCCGGGGCCGGCGCCGACGAGCTGCTCGGCCGGGTCCTCGGCCATCTGCACGTGGGTGAGGCGGGCCAGCCAGATGATGCCCATGAACATCACGACGGCGATGGACGCCATCATCAGCAGGGTGGTGGCGGCGTTCTTGCTCTTGGGCTTGCGGAAGGCCGGGACGCCGTTGGAGATGGCCTCGACACCGGTCAGCGCGGCACAGCCGGAGGAGAAGGCCTTCAGCAGCAGGAAGACCATCGCGAAGCCGGCCAGCGAGTCGTTGCCGGGGGTGGCCTGCAGGTGGAAGCCGGAGCTCTCGGCGTTCATCGTCTGGCCGAGGCCGGAGCGGATCGCACCCCAGACCACCATGCCCATCACACCGGCCATGAAGGCGTAGGTGGGGACGGCGAAGGCGCTGCCGGACTCGCGGACGCCGCGCAGGTTCATGCCCATCAGCAGGATGACCACGAGGATCGACAGCGGCAGTTCGTGGCCGCGCAGCGAGGGGACGGCGGAGACCACGTTGGCGACGCCGGAGGTGGTGGACACGGCGACGGTCAGCACGTAGTCGACGAGCAGGGCGCTCGCCACGACCAGGCCGGAGTTGGGGCCGTGGTTGACGGTGGCGACCTCGTAGTCGCCGCCGCCGCTGGGGTAGGCGTGCACGTTCTGCCGGTACGACGCGACCACCGCGAGCATCACGACGGCGACGACGAGGCCGATCTGCCAGGAGAAGTGGATCGCCGAGGCCCCGGCGATGGAGAGCGTGAGGAGGATCTCCTCGGGGGCGTAGGCGACGGAGGACAGCGCGTCCGAGGCGAACACGGGCAGCGCGAGCCGCTTGGGCAGGAGCGTCTCCCCCAGCTTGTCGCTGCGGAGCGCTCGCCCGATCAGGATGCGTTTCGGGAGATCGGCAGGCATAGGCACATCAAGGAATCGTAGGGGCTGCCGACATGTGCTCCGACGACCGGTGCCCCCTCCGTCGAGACTGTGTTCGGTGGACCGGCTAGCGTGTCGGATGAAGGGATAGCGGGCAACACCCTGGTTGCCCCAGGTGCCGAGGTCGAAGGCGCCGACGACGATCCACCCCCGGAATGCGGGGGTGTGGAAGGATGATGAGCGGTGTTTGCGCAGGTCATGGCCCCAACGGACCGGGTGAGGTAGCGTCCCGTGCACATCGTCATCATGGGCTGCGGACGCGTGGGCTCGGCCCTCGCGAGAGCCCTGGAGAAACAGGGTCACTCGGTGGCCGTGGTGGACCAGGACCCGACGGCGTTCCGCCGTCTCGGTGCCGGGTTCAACGGCCGGAGGGTTACGGGCGTCGGCTTCGACCAGGACACCCTGCGGGAGGCGGGCATCGAGGAGGCGGGCGCCTTCGCCGCCGTCTCCAGCGGTGACAACTCCAACATCATCGCGGCGCGGGTCGCCCGCGAGAACTTCGGCGTCGAGCACGTCGCCGCCCGGATCTACGACCCCCGCCGCGCCGAGGTCTACCAGCGGCTCGGCATCCCGACCGTGGCGACCGTCCGCTGGACGGCCGACCAGATGCTGCGCCGGCTGCTGCCGAGCGGCGCCGAGCCGCTGTGGCAGGACCCGAGCGGCAGCATCCAGCTCGCCGAGATCGCCTACGCCCCGAGCTGGGTCGGGCACCGGCTGAGCGCCATGGAGGAGGCCGCGGGCGTCCGGGTGTCGTTCCTCACCCGGCTCGGCGAGGGCGTGCTGCCCGAGCCGCAGATGGTCGTCCAGGAGGGCGACCTGGTGCACGTCACCCTGCGCCGGAGCGAGCTGGACGCGGTCGAGGCCGCGTTCGCGAAGGGCCCCGAGGAGGGTGGTCACTGATGCGTGTCGCCATTGCCGGGGCCGGTGCGGTCGGCCGCTCGATCGCGGGCGAGCTGCTGGAGAACGGCCACGACGTCCTCCTCATCGACAAGAACCCGAACTCCATCTCGGTCGAGCGCGTGCCGATGGCCGAGTGGCTGCTCGCCGACGCCTGCGAGATCACCTCGCTGGACGAGGCCGCCCTGCAGCGCTGCCACGTGGTGATCGCCGCCACCGGCGACGACAAGGTCAACCTGGTGGTGTCGCTGCTCGCGAAGACCGAGTACGGCGTGCCGCGGGTGGTCGCCCGGGTCAACAACCCGAAGAACGAGTGGCTCTTCAACGAGTCGTGGGGCGTTGACGTCGCCGTCTCCACCCCGCGCCTGATGTCGGCCCTGGTCGAGGAGGCCGTCAGCGTCGGCGACCTCGTCCGGCTGATGCGCTTCAGCCAGGGCAACGCCAACCTGGTCGAGCTGACCCTCGCCGCCGACACCGAACTGGTCGGCACCCGGGTCGCGGACGTGCCCTGGCCGGTGGACACCGCGCTGGTCACGATCATCCGCGAGGGCCGGGTGCTGGTGCCGGGCAAGCAGGACACCCTGGAGGCCGGCGACGAGCTGCTGTTCGTGGCCGCCCAGGAGCGCGAGGAGGAGCTGGAGAGCCTGCTGTCGGCGGGCTCCGGCGCCCAGTAGCGGGACGCGCAGGCACGGCGGAGGGGCCGCACCCGGCGGGTGCGGCCCCTCTCGTCACTCCGTGTCCGTCTGCGCCTTGATCGGCGGCGGCGCCTTCAGCAGGATCTGCCAGGTCACGTACATCGCCAGCAGCATCGGCGGGATCCCGAGCGCGACCTTCAGCCAGCCGAGCAGGTTGACGTTCCCGGTGAAGTACAGCGGGAAGAGGATCACCGGCTTGATGCCCATGATCACCACCCAGGCCCAGGTCGCCTTGGTGTACGCGGCGAGCCGGCCCGGGTTCTGGGTGCGCCAGGTGAACATCTCGCCGGTGATCGGGCCGAGCATCACGCCGATCAGCGGCCAGCGCACCAGCGCGGAGACGGCCAGCGCCACGCAGTAGCCCACGCTGTACAGCAGGCCGGGCAGGTAGAAGTTCTCCGCCTTGCCGGTCTTCATCGAGATCCAGGCGCCGATCGCGACGCCGAAGACGCCGCTGAACGCGTGCTGGATCGTCTCCCGCTTCGCCAGCCGGACGACCACGAACAGCGCGCTCAGGCCGAGCGCCGACCACGCGGCGGGGGCGACCTGGTGCGTCACGTTGAAGGCGATGATGAAGACCAGGCCCGGCAGGGTCATGTCGATCATGCCGCGGACGCCGCCGAAGGCCTTGATCACCGTCTCGGCGGCCTCCTTGGACGCCGCCGCGTCGTGCGCCGCCGTGCCCGGTTCCGGCACGGGGTCGTGCGCCACCGCCGGCTCGATCCCGGTGGGCAGGTCGGCGGTGCGGGCGGCGGACTCGCCGCCGGGAAGGTTGCTCACGCTGATTCGCTCCCGTGTCCGACCGGACGCAGCTCGTAGCGGGGGTTGAACAGCACGCGGCGCCCGCGTGCGTGGCTGATCCGGCCGGAGGCGATGAGCCGCCGACCCGGTTCTATGCCCACGATCGAGCGGCGGCCGAGCCAGACCACGTCCAGCGCGTCACTGCCGTCGAAGAGTTCGGCCTCCAGGGCCGGCACGCCCGCCCGAGGGCGGATCGTCACGGTACGCAGGGTCCCGGCCACGGTGACCACCTCGCGGTCCCCGCAGCTGGCGATCGGGGTGCATCCCGACTCGGCGGTGTCCTGGCGCAGCTCCTCGGCCTCCAGTTCCTCCGTGGAGGAGGTCAGCCGGTTGAGCATGCGTCGGAAGCGGCCCTGCGGCTGGTCGCTGCGGATGTCACCACTCATGTCGGAAAGGCTACCGGGTGACGGGGCCCGCGCGGCAGGGCTGCAGGTCACACCGGGCCGCCGCACCCGCGGGCCGCCCGGTCCGCGGCGGGCCGGTGTGACCCGCCGCCCCGACCCGCCGGCGCGTCCGGCCGGCCGTACGCCGCCCGCGTGCGCCCGCTGCCGCGGCGGTGCAGCCTCTCGTGCTGCGGCCGGCCACCGGCCCCGCCACCGCTTCACGCCGCCGCCACGCCCGTGCAACACCCCGCTGCGACCATCGACCGCATGCTCTCCCTGGTCGCCTCCCCCGCGTTCGGCCGAGCCCCCCAGTCCACCGAGGGCGGCGGCGCCGGGGCGGTGCTACGCGCCGTCCTGGTGCGCGGCGCGCTGACCCGCCCCGCCCTCGGCCGGGCCACCGGCCTCAGCGCCGCCGCCGTCTCCCGGCACACCACCGACCTCGCCGCCCTCGGCCTGCTGCGCGAACTGCCCCCGGCCGACGGCCCGCCGCGGGCCGGCCGGCCCCGGCTGCCGCTCGACATCGACACCCGCCACCACCTCGCCTGCGGCGTCCACATCGGCGTCCCGTGGATCACCTTCGCCCTGCTCGACCTGCGCGGCCGCGTCGTCGCCCACGAACGGCTCCCCCGGCACGGCGACGCCACCGCCGTCCTGCGCACGATCCGCACCCACCTGCCCTCCTTCACCGCCCGCCGCACCGCCGGACGCTCGCTGCTCGGCGTCGGCGTCGTCACCGGCGGCTGGGTCGACTCCGAACGCGGCGTCGTCGTCGAGCACGCCCCGCTCGGCTGGCACGACGTGCCCGTCCGCGACCACCTCGCCGGAGTCACCCGGCTGCCCGTCCATGTCGACGGCCACGCCCGCGCCCTCGCCCGGGCCGAACTCCTCTTCGGCGCCGGCCGCGAGGCCACCGACCTCGTGCAGCTCTTCGTCGGCAACGTCGTCGACGCCGCCATCGCCACCGGCGGGGGCGTCCTGCAGGGCAGGCGCTCCCGGGCCGGTGACATCGGTCACCTGCCGGTGCCCGGCTCCACCGAACCCTGCCCCTGCGGCCGCACCGGCTGCCTCCAGGCCACTGTCTCCGACCGCGCCCTGGTCCGCCGCGCGCACCGGCTCGGCGTCGTCCCGCAGCCCGACCTCGACCTGCTGCTCACCCGTGCCGCCGCCGGCCGCCCCGACGCCCTGGAACTCTTCGAGGAGCGGCTGCGGCTGATCGCCCCCGCCGCGGCCCTGCTGCTCGACGTGCTCAACCCGGAGGTGCTGGTGGTCAGCGAGGCCGGACTCGCCGTCTCCCCGCACCTCGCGGACGTCCTGCACGAGCAGGTGCTCGCCCGGGCCCGCCCCGAGCCCGGACAGCTCGTCGCCGCGGGCTCCTTCGGGTTGGACCTGCTGGCCGTCGCCGCCTGCGCGGGAGTCCTCGACAGCGCGTACCGGCGGCCGATGGAGCTGCGAACCGCCCGGGCGTCCTGACCTGCGGGTCCCCGCCCCGGGCCGGCCCGCACCAGCGCTCCGACCAGTGCGAACGGTCCGTCAACGCCGCATTAATTCCGCCGGGCCGAGGAATCGTTGTCCGCCCGCCGGGCCGCCCGGAGGATGGCAGGGACCCCTCGTCCCCTCCTCCGAGCCGGAGCCCTCCGCCATGCCCGAGAACGACCGCCAGCTGCACTTCAACCTCTTCCTCATGGGCGTCGGCCATCACGAGGCCGCCTGGCGCCACCCCCGGACCGACCCGGCGCAGGCCGCCGACATCGGCCACTTCCAGGACCTCGCCCGGCAGGCCGAGGCGGCCTCCTTCGACTCCGTCTTCCTCGCCGACGGCGTCGAGGCCCGCTCGGACGGCGGCTGGGGCCTGATCAGCCACTTCGAACCGTTCACCCTGCTCACCGCGCTCGCCGTGGTCACCGAACGGATCGGGCTCATCGGCACCGTCTCCACCGGCTTCTCCGAGCCCTACAACCTCGCCCGGCAGTTCGCCTCGCTCGACCACATCAGCCGCGGCCGGGCCGGCTGGAACATCGTCACCTCGGCCGGCGACCGCGCCGCCCAGAACTTCGGACGCGACGCCAACCAGGAGCACGCCCTCCGCTACGAACGGGCCGACGAGTTCCTCGACGTCGTCACCGCGCTCTGGGACAGCTGGGAGGACGGCGCCCTCCTGCTCGACCGCACCACCGGCGCCTTCGCCGACCCCGACCGGGTCCACGAGATCGACCACACCGGCACCCACTTCCGCGTCCGCGGGCCGCTGAACATCCCGCGCAGCCCGCAGGGCCACCCGCTGCTCGTCCAGGCCGGCTCCTCCGGCAGCGGCCGCGCGTTCGCCGCCCGCCGGGCGGAGGCCGTGTTCACCGCGCAGCAGACCCTGGAGGAGGGGCAGTCCTTCTACGCCGACCTCAAGCGGCAGGCCGCCGCCGCGGGCCGCGACCCGCAGCAGGTGAAGATCCTGCCCGGCGTGGTGCCCGTGATCGGCTCCACCGAGGCCGAGGCCCGCCGCCTCGACGAGGAACTGGACGCCCTGATCAGCCCCGCCCGCGCCGTCTCCGTCCTCTCCGGCGTCCTCGGCGTCGACCTCACCGACCACCCGCTCGACGCCCCGCTGCCGCCGCTGCCGCCGGTCACCGAGATCAACGGCGCCAAGAGCCGCTTCGAGCTCGTCCGCGACCTCGCCGAACGCGACGGACTCACCCTGCGGCAGCTGATCGGCCGACTCGGCGGCGGCCGCGGCCACCAGGTCGCCGTCGGCACCCCCGAACAGATCGCCGACCACATCGAGACCTGGTTCACCCGGGGCGCCGCGGACGGCTTCAACGTGATGCCGCCGATCCTCCCCGACGGCCTCACCGACTTCGTCGAGCAGGTGCTGCCGATCCTCCGCAAGCGCGGCCTCTTCCGCGAGGGCTACACCGGCCGCACCCTCCGCGAGCACTACGGCCTCCACCGCCCCGCCGGCCGCTGGTCCACCGCGGCCTGACCCCACCCCCACCCCCGGCGCGGGGAGGAACCCAGGGGCGCGGGGAACTGCGCAATTCGGATGCGGCTCACCGTACGGACCAGGCCCGGCCCGTGCAGTCATGACACCCGCGTCCCGGTTGCGCAGTTCCCCGCGCCCCTGAGGTGTGACCACCCGCGGCACAGAGCGTGCTCCCGGTACGGAACACCCCGCCCACCCCGGCCCGTTGGCACTCTCGGAGCGCGGCACCCACGCCCCGCTCTCCACCCACCACCCCACCACCCCACCAGCCCTGCGCAGCAGCCCCCAACGAGGAACACCCCGCCCACCCCGGCCCGTTGGCACTCTCGGAGCGCGGCACCCACGCCCCGCTCCCACGGACGAGGAGGCGGGGATGACGGACCGGAAGTCATTGGTGCTCGGCGGGGGCGGGTTGGCGGGGATCGCCTGGCTGACCGGGTTGCTGGCCGGGTTCGAGGCGGAGGGTGTCGCCGTGGCCGGCACGGCGGACCAGGTGGTGGGCACGTCGGCGGGTTCCACCGTGGCGGGTCAGCTGGCGAGCGGTCTGCCGCTCACCGAGCTCTACCACCGGCAGAGCGAACCCACCTTGCAGAACGCCGAGTTGACCCCCGACCCGGCCACGGTCGCCACCTTGACCGCGGTCTGGGGGAAGCTCGTCGAGGAGACCGTCGACCCGGTGGAACTGCGCCGGTCGGTCTGCGAGATGGCCCTGGCCGCGGAGACGGTGTCCGAACCGGCCCGCCGCGAGGTGATCGAGGGGCGGCTGCCGCGGCACGACTGGCCGGCGTGGCCGCTCACCCTGGTGGCGGTGGACGCCGGCACGGCCGAGGAGGTGCTGATCGACCGGGAGTCCGGGGTGGGCCTGGTCGATGCGGTGGCGGCGAGCTGCGCCGTCCCGGGGATCTGGCCGCCGGTCTCGGTGGACGGCTCCCGGTACGTGGACGGCGGTGTCCGCAGCTCGGCCAACGCCGACCTGGCCGAGGGCGGCCGGGTGCTGGTGCTGGCGCCGCTGCCGGACGAGGCGCTGACCGCGCAGGTCGCCGCGTTGGAGGCGCGCGGTGCGGCGGTGCTGGCGGTGACCCCGGACGAGGCGTCCGCGGCCGCGTTCGGCGTGAACCCGCTGGACCCGGCGGTGCGGACGCCGGCCGCGGCGGCCGGCCTCGCGCAGGGCCGCCGGATCGCCGCGCAGGTCGCGGAGGTGTGGGGGAGGTGAACGCGCCCGGCCGCGGGGGGCGGGGGGGGGGCGCGCGGCGGCCGCGGCGGGGGGCGGCGGCGGGGGGGGCGCGCGGCCGTGCG
>NZ_JBEYFP010000041.1:21164-23810 GCF_040634455.1 Kitasatospora sp. NPDC007106 | reverse complement strand
GCCCACCCGGGCCCACCGCCCTCCGGTGCCCAACGCCCGGACGGGGGCGCCGGCCGTGTCCGACGGGCCCCGCCGCGCGTTGGGCACCGGAGGGCGGTGGGCCCGGGTGGGCGGTGCGAGAGGTGGCTCGGGAGATGGCTGGGGTGATGGCCGCGGTGCGGCCGGGCGGGTCGAGGCGGCGGCGCGCGGTCGCCGGCGCGGCACTGGCGGCGCTGGCGGGGCTGGGGCTGAGCGGGTGCATGGCGGTGGGAGCGGGGTCGGCCGAACTGCAGGGCAGCGACCGGAACACCGGCCAGGGCGACCTGCCCGGGGACTCTGGGGCGCCGGGGGCGCGGGCGGCGGGCGGCAAGCACGCCGGGCACGGAACGGTGGTGCCCGCGGCGGCCGCGCGGCCGGGGGCGAAGCCGTCCGGTTCGACGGCCGCGAGCGCCCCGCCGCAGACCCCGCCCCCGGCCGGCCCCTCGCCCGCCCCGTCGGCGTCGCTGCCGGCCAACCGGAGCGTGGAGACGCCCGAGCCGCATCCGACCGCCGGGCCCACCGGCCCGACCCCCTCGGCCACCCCGGCGCCGGAACCGAGCGCCAGCGCGCAGCCCACGCCCTCCGACTCCGGCTCGCTGCCGAGCCTCCCCGGTTCCTCGGGTTCCGGCGGAGGTTCGGGCTGATCATCAACGGGTTGGCCAGCAGGTTTGCCTCTGATCCCCAGGTTCCTCTATGGTGGTAGATCGTTCGTTTGATCCATTTGACTGGCGCCCTGATTCCCTTGAAACGGCGCCCTTGGCGCGTTCCGGCGATCCGTGGCTGACCGCATAGAGGCGGTTGTGAAACAGAACCCCGGACTTTGGCGCGTGCCACTTCCGGAAGGTTTTGCATGTCTCTCGTTGACGACGCCCGCTTCGCCATGCCCGCGAGCGGTCTCGACGCCGCCGACACCATCGACACCCCCGACTCCGCCGAGCTGCTCGACACCGTCGAGCACGCCGAGACGGACACCGACACCGCGGACACCGAGCCCACCGTGACCTTCGGCGACCTGGGCCTGCCGGACGAGGTCGTCCGCGCCCTCGCCAAGCGGGACGTCACCACCCCGTTCCCGATCCAGGCCGCGACCATCCCGGACGCCCTGGCCGGCAAGGACGTGCTGGGCCGCGGCCGCACCGGCTCCGGCAAGACCCTGAGCTTCGGCCTGCCGCTGCTCACCCGCCTCGCCGACGGCGAGCGCACCCGCCCCAAGCACCCGCGCGGCCTGATCCTGGTGCCGACCCGCGAGCTGGCCATGCAGGTCGCCGACGCCCTGGAGCCCTTCGGCTCGGTGCTCGGCCTGCGCCTCAAGGTGGTCTGCGGCGGCACCTCGATGTCCAACCAGATCTACGCCCTGGAGCGCGGCGTCGACGTCCTCGTCGCCACCCCGGGCCGCCTGCGCGACCTGATCAACCGCGGCTCCGCCAAGATGGACGACGTGCAGGTCGCCGTCCTCGACGAGGCCGACCAGATGGCCGACATGGGCTTCCTGCCCGAGGTCACCGAGATCCTCGACCTGGTGCCGGCCGGCGGCCAGCGCCTGCTGTTCTCCGCCACGCTGGAGAACGAGATCGACACCCTGGTCAAGCGCTACCTGAACAACCCGGTCACCCACGAGGTCGACCCGTCCGCCGGCGCGGTCACCACCATGACCCACCACATCCTCGTGGTGAAGCCCAAGGACAAGGCGCCGATCACCAACGCGATCGCCGCCCGCAAGGGCCGCACCATCATCTTCGTCCGCACCCAGATGGGTGCCGACCGCGTCGCCGAGCAGCTGGTCGAGGCCGGCGTGAAGGCCGACGCGCTGCACGGCGGCATGACCCAGGGCGCCCGGACCCGCGTCCTCGGCGACTTCAAGGACGGCTACGTCAACGTGGTCGTCGCCACCGACGTCGCCGCCCGCGGCATCCACGTCGACGGCATCGACCTGGTGCTCAACGTCGACCCGGCCGGCGACCACAAGGACTACCTGCACCGCTCGGGCCGCACCGCCCGCGCCGGCCGCTCCGGCACCGTCGTCACCCTGGTGCTGCCGCACCAGCGCCGCACCGTCTTCCGCCTGATGGAGGACGCCGGCGTCGAGGCCTCGCGCCACATCCTCGACCACGCCTTCGACGCCGAGGTCGCCAAGATCACCGGCGCCCGTTCGCTCGTCGAGGTGCAGGCCGAGTCCGCGGCCGGCATCGCCGGTGCCGCCGAGCGCGAGGTCGCCGAGATGACCCGCCAGCTGGAGCGCGCGCAGCGCCGGGCGACCGAGCTGCGCGAGGAGGCCGACCGCCTCGCCTCCCGTGCGGCGCGCGAGCGTGCCGCGCTGGGTATCGAGGACGAGCCCGCCGCCGAGACCGCCGAGACCGCCGAGGGTGCGGCCGCCGCCGAGGCGCCCGCCGTCGAGGCCGCTGCCGCCCCGGTCGAGGCCGAGCGTGCGTCGTCGTACCGCGAGGCCCGCAGCGAGCGCCCGGCGTTCACCCGGGACCGCGACCGCGAGCGCCCCTCCTTCGGCCGCGACCGCGACCGGGACCGTGACGACCGCGGTGGCCGTTCCTTCAACCGTGACGACCGCGGTGGCCGTTCGTTCGGCGACCGTGACCGCGGTGAGCGCGGCGGCTTCAACCGTGACGACCGTGG
>NZ_JBEYFP010000041.1:0-21067 GCF_040634455.1 Kitasatospora sp. NPDC007106 | reverse complement strand
CGTGGTGGCCGTTCCTTCAACCGTGACGACCGCGGTGGCCGTTCGTTCGGCGACCGTGACCGCGGTGAGCGCGGCGGCTTCAACCGTGACGACCGTGGCGGCTTCAACCGCGACGACCGCGGTGGCCGTTCGTTCGGCGACCGTCCGGCCCGCTCCTTCGGCGACCGCCCGTCCTTCGGTGACCGCGACCGCGGCAACAGCGGCAGCAGCCGTCCGTTCGCCCGCCGCGACGACCACCGCTCCGGCGGCCGTCCGCAGGGCTTCGGCCGTGACGACCGCGGTGGCCGTTCCTTCGGCGACCGTGACCGCGGTGAGCGCGGCGGCTTCAACCGCGACGACCGCAAGCCGCGCTGGAAGAACTGACGCCTCACGCGCCTTGGTACGGGCCCGCTCCACTTCGGTGGGGCGGGCCCGTCCGCGTTCCCGGGCGGCCGGGCGCGGTGTTGTTCTCGGAATGAGAATAATCGATGGCGGACTCCCCGGGGCGGCGCGTAGCGTCACCGCCATGAGTCGAATGCACCAGGTGGCGGTCGAGAACGAGGAGATCGCCGAGCGGGGGAACTACCGGACGCGGGCCGGTGCGGTGGTGGAGATCGGGCCGGTCCTGGCCGCGGCCCGGGCCGGCACGGTCTCGTACGGGCCGGACGAGCCGGCGGGCCCCGGCGCGGGGCCGTTCACGGGGGCGGTCGAGGTCACGGCCGAGGGCAGCATCCAGGCCGGCGCACGGCTGGTCGCGGCGGGCGGCGAGCACGTCGCGGTGCTGAACTTCGCCTCGGCGCGGAACCCGGGCGGCGGCTACCTGCGCGGCGCCAAGGCCCAGGAGGAGGACCTCTGCCGCAGTGCGCTGCTCTACCGGTGCCTGCTGGAGGCCCCGGACTACTACGAGGCGCACCGGGCCTCCGGTGACCTGCGGTACAGCCACCGGGTGATCTGGTCGCCCCACGTGCCGGTGGTCCGCGGGCCGGGCGGGCTGCTCGCCGAGCCCTACGCGCTGTCCTTCCTGACCTCGCCCGCGCCCAACGCGGGCCAGCTGGCGCTGCGCTCCGGCGGCCGGCCGGTGGACGTGGCCGGGGTGCTCGCCGAGCGGGCCGTCCGGGTGCTCGCCGCGGCGGCCCGGCACGGCGTCCGCGAGCTGGTGCTGGGGGCCTGGGGCTGCGGGGTGTTCCGCAACGACCCGGCGGTGGTGGCGGACGCCTTCGCCGCCGCCCTGGCGACCCACGGCGCCGCCTTCGACCGGGTGGTCTTCGCGGTCTGGGACCGCTCACCGGTGTCGGCGAACCGGGCGGCCTTCGAGGCGCGCTTCCCGGCGGCCTGAGCGGCACCCGGGCCGACCCGCGGCCGGGCGGGGCGCCTGCCCGGACCCTCGGGGCCTTCGGGTCAGTTGCTGCGGCGGGTGGCCAGGGCCGAGGCGGTGGCCACCACGGCGGTCACCGCAAGGACGGAGGGCCAGGCGCCGATCTTCTTCGCCAGCGGGTGCGAGCCGCCGAACGCCGCCACGTAGAGCCCGGTCAGCGCCGCCGCGGTGGCCGGGCCGGCCTGGCGGTTCCACTGGACGGCCGCGGTGGCACCGGCGGCGGCGAGCACCGCCCCGCCGAGCTCCCGGCGCCCGCTCCACCGGGCGGTGCCGTACCCGCCGATCAGACCGGCCGCCGCCACCGCCGTGCTCGGGACACCCGCCATTTCCGTACTCCTCGCTCCGGGGACTCTCCTGCGACCCTAACCCGCTCGGCCGGGTGCCCCGGGCGGGGGCACGTCACCGGGCGGGCACCGGTGCGGCCGAAATCCCGCCCGCAGGCGGCCGAGTTGATCCATACTCGCGCCCGTGACCACTGCCACCAGGACCACCGCCGTCGAGGGCGAGGCCGAACTGCGGGTCGGCCCGCTGGAGCTCTTCTTCGACCTCGTCTTCGTCTTCACCATCACCCAGCTGACCGCCAGCCTGGTGCACCACCTGACCCCGGGCGGGCTGGTGCGGGTGCTGGTGATGCTCGCCGTGATCTGGTGGATGTACGACGCGTTCATCTGGCTCACCAACGCGATGCCGCCGTCGACGCACCCGCGCCGGGCCTTCCTGCTGCTCGGCATGACGGGCTTCCTGATCGTCTCGCTCGCCGTGCCGCACGCCTTCGACGGCAGCGGGGCCGCGTTCGGCTGGGCGTACCTGCTGGTGATCGCCGTGCACACCGGGATGTTCGCGGCGGCCGGGGTGGCCCGCGGGTCGGTGCTGCGGATGGGCGGACTGAACCTGGTCATCGCCGTCCTGGTGGTGGCCGGAGGCTACCTGGAGGGTTCCGTCCAACTCGCCCTGTGGACGGCCTCGCTGGCGTTGCAGATCGCCAACCCGTACCTGGTCGACCTGCCGCAGTTCCACCTGCGGGCGGACCACTTCGTGGAGCGGCACGGGCTGGTGGTGATCGTGGCCTTCGGAGAGTCGGTGGTCGCGCTGGGCGCCGGCGCCGCGGGCCACGAGGAGCTCACCGCCGGGCCGGTGGGCGCGGCGGTCTGTGCGCTCGCGGTCTGCATCGGCCTGTGGTGGGCCTACTTCGGCCACGACGACGACGAGCGGACGGTCGCCGTGATGGCGGTGCTGGACGACGCCCGGCGCAACCGCGTGGCGATCCGCGTCCACAACCTCGGCCACTACGCGCTGCTGCTCGCGGTGATCCTCTTCGCGGCGGGCGCCGAGTCGGCCGTCGCGCACCCGACGGCGGGGCTCTCCACCGCCCGGGCCGCGGTGCTGGCCGCCGGCCCGGCGCTGTTCCTGGTCGCTAACGCCGGGATCCGCCGCACCTTCGGGCTGCACCCGCTGCTGCCCCGGCTGGTCGCGGCAGCCCTGGTCGCGGCGACCGTCCCGCTCGGCACCGGGAGGTCGGCGCTCGTCCAACTCGGGGCGATCGCCGTGCTGATGGCCGCGGCCTTCGCCTGGGAGGAGCGGCACCGGCCCGCCCGTGGCTGAGCCGGTGTCGCGCCCTTCCGGCCCGGACCCTCAGCCCAACTTGGCGCGCAGTGCGGCCAGTTCCTCCGCGGTGACACCGTGGGCGAGCAGGTAGCCCTCGATCGAGCCGTGCAGCTCGCGCATCCGGGCGAGCGCGGCGAGCAGGCTGTCCGCCTCCACCGGGTGCGAGAGCTGCTCCTCGCCGTTCTCGTCCAGGTACGGCACCGGCCCCTTGTCCAGGCCGAGGTGCACGTTCGAGCGCAGGAAGTCCTCGACGATCTCCTCCTCGGACAGCCCGGCCAGGTGGTGCACCACGGCGACGGTCAGACCGGTGCGGTCCTTGCCGACGGCGCAGTGGACGACCGCGGGCGTCCCGTCCGGTGCGGCCAGCCGGCGGACGGTGCCGGCGATCGCGGCCCCGCCGGTCTCGGCCATGAAGAGGTAGACCGGGAGCGACCCGGACGGCCACTCGATGCCCGTCTCCGAGCGGTCCGGCAGCAGCGGCAGGTGGTGGTCCAGGTAGTCCAGGCCGTGCCGCTCGTCCGGCCAGCGGCTGCGCTCGGTCGACGTGCGCAGGTCGACGACGACCCGGATGCCGAGCGCCTCCAGCGCCCTGGCGCCCTGCGGGGTCAGCAGGGCGAGGGTGCCGGAGCGGAACAGCACGCCGGGGCGGACGGTGCCCACCCCGGCGTCCCGGAAGTTCGGCACGTCCGGGACGGTGCCGTGCGGCCGGGACCGCTGGTAGTCGAGGCGTGCCGGGATGTCGGCGACCGCCCCGGACGTCGCACCGGCGGTGACGGTGGAGGCAGTGGCAGTAACAGCGGCGTCGGTGTCGACGGCGTCGTCGAACTCGCTCTCGGTCATGGGGCCAACGGTAGGCCGCCCGGCCCGCCGGGCGGGCCCGATCGCGAAACCCGTTCCGCCGCGCCGCTCACCGCCCGCCGGCGATGTCCACGAAGGCCCCGGTGCTGTACGAGGAGGCGGGCGACAGCAGGAAGAGGATGCTCTCGGCGACCTCCTCCGGCTGCCCGCCGCGGCCCATCGGGAGCCCCGGCGCGACCCGGTCGACCCGGCCGGGCTCGCCGCCCAGCGCGTGGATGCCGGTGTGGATCAGACCGGGGCGCACCGCGTTGACCCGGATGCCCTCGCCGGCGACCTCCAGGGCCAGGCCGCGGGTCATCGAGTCCAGCGCGCCCTTGGAGGCCGCGTAGTCCACGTACTCGTTGGGCGAGCCCAGCCGGGACGCGGCCGAGGACACGTTGACGATCGCCCCGCCGCGGCCGCCGTAGCGGGTGGACATCCGGCGGACGGCCTCGCCCGCACACAGGAACGGTCCGGTGATGTTGGCCGCCCAGATCCGGGCCAGCCGGTCCTCGTCCAGCTCGTCGAGGCGGCACTGCTTCTCCAGCGTGCCGGCGTTGTTCACCAGGCCGGTCAGCGTGCCGAGGCGCTCGTCGACCGTCTCGAACAGCCGCCTCGCCCCGTCGGCCCGGCTCACGTCCGCCCGGACGGCGATCGCGGTGCCGCCCGCGGCGCGGATGCCGTCCACCACGGCCTGCGCCGAGACGCTGTCGTTGAGGTAGTTGATGCAGACGCGGTGGCCGCGGGCCGCGGCCAGCCGGGCGGTGGCGGCCCCGATCCCGCGTCCGCCGCCGGTGACCACAAGGACTTCGTCGCTCATGGCCCCGACCGTAGCCGAACCGGCGGTGTCCGAAGGGCGGAAATCCCGGTCGGTCCGCACCCCGGCCCCGCAGGATGGCCGCATGACCGCACAGCCCACAGCCGCCGACGACCGGGCCCACCTGGCCGTCGACGCCACGATCGACCACGACCACCCCGCGATCCGCGCGCTCGCCCGCAGCCTGCGCGGGGCGAGCGCCGAGGAGACCGCGCGCGCCCTGTACCTGCACGTCCGCGACGAGGTGGCGCACTCCTACGACGTGGACCGGTGGAGCGCCGCCGTCCGCGCCTCCGACGTCCTCGCCGCGGGCGACGCCGTCTGCCACGGCAAGTCCCACCTGCTGGTCGCCCTGCTCCGTGCCGAGGGCATCCCGGCCGGCCTGTGCTACCAGCGGCTGGAGGCGCTGCACGCCCTCGCCGCGTACCGGCTGCCCGGGCAGTCGGAGTGGGTCCGGATCGACGCGCGCGGCAACCGGCCGGGCATGGACGCGCAGTTCGCCGTCACCCCGGCCGAGGAGCGGCTCGCCTACCCCGACGTCCCGCTGGAGCCCGGCGTGCACGCCGCCGTACCGCCCGTCCTGGCCGCCGGCCTCGCCCGGGGCGTGCCGGGCGTCGCCTCCTTCGACTACATCCCGACCGCGCTTTGAGTGGTCAACCCCAGGGGCGCTGTGGCATCCCGAGCGCCTACGGAGTCGCCTCGCGGAGGGCGGCGATCCGGGGGGCGCGGCTCTTCGGCGAGTCCAGGCTGAAGCCGCGGGCGTCCCCGAGCTCGTCGCGGACGAACGCCTCCGTGCGGTCGATCGCCGCGCGCAGTGCCGCGTCCTCCGGTACGTACAGCCGGTGCACGATCTCCCGCTCCCCGGGGTCGTACTCCCACAGCCCGACGATCCGGCCGCGGTCCACCACGACATGGGTCTGCGGGTCGGCCTCGGAGCCGAAGGTGCGCCCGGCCCGCCCGCCCGGCAGGGTCCGTCCGGCGTCGGCCGCGTCCAGCAGCCGGGGCAGGTCCCGGTGCAGCAGGTGGATGCCGTCGATCCCGGCGACCAGCGCGTACGAGGGTTCGGCGGGGGGCACGAAGGCCTCGAACTCCGCCACCAGGGAGGCCGGCAGCAGCAGGTCGGTGCCGGGCAGGGTGACCAGGTCGAGCGGGGCCAGCGCGGCCTTGGCGGTCGCCGCCGTGAACCCGGTGAACCACCTCAGGTGCCGGACGGCCGCCGGCGCGGCCCACGACAGGTACCGCTCGGCGAGCTCCGCGGCGGAGCCCTTCACCGGCTGGTCCCACCGGACGTAGCCGTAACGCTGCTGGTCCAGGCGGCCGTTGACCGGTACCCGGCGGGCCTGGCCGCGGGCCTGCAGCAGCCCCAGCGCCAGCGGCAGCGTGGTCGACACCCCGCGCTTGCGACCCGCCTCGCCGAGCGGGCGGACGGCCCCGCCCGCCGCTTCGCGGATCGCCGCCGGCTCCAACGGGTCGTCGGGCGACAGGAGATGGCCGAGGGTCAGGCAGAGCTTCTCGATCTCGTCCCGGGTCACGCCCAGGTGCTTCACCGCGGAGGTGATCTCGCTCTCCGGGGCACCCGCGCCGGCGGCCAGGCCGAGTGCGTAGTCCGCAGCAGGCAGGACGTAGGTGCAGCCGCGGGCGGACGGCAGCTCGTGCACCTCCAGGGCGGCCACCGCCGTGTCCACCGCCTCCCGGCCCAGCCCGGCCCGGGCGAACAGGCCCAGGTAGGGGGCGGCGCCGCCGACCGACCGGGCCCAGCCGGCCGCGCTGAGCACCTCGGCCGGGGAGGCGCCCGCGTGCGCCGGTTCGGGGCCGCCCGTCAGCCACTGCCGGTGCGCCCACCAGGCCCTGAGCTTCGCCGCCGGGACCACGCTGTCCATCAGCCCGTTCGCCATGGGCCCAGTATCGGCGCGCCGGAGCACGGGCGGCCGGAGCGACCTACCGACAATTCGGTCGCGCCCGGTGGCGGCCGCACGGCAGACTGCCTGTTCAGCCCCCACCGGTTCTGCCGGCCCCGACGGACGGAGACGCCCGTGCACGTCCTGCTCGCCGGCATCGTCGGCTCCACCGCGTACGGCCTGGCGCACGCCGGCTCGGACATCGACCGGCTCGGCCTGTTCGCCGCGCCCACCGTCGAGTTCCACGGCCTGCAGCGGCCGGCCGAGTCGCACGTCACCACCGCGCCCGACCGGACCCTGCACGAGGCGGCGAAGTGGTGCCGGCTCGCGCTCAACTGCAACCCCACCGCCTCCGAACTCGCCTGGCTGCCCGAGGGCCTGTACGAGGTGCGCACCGCGCTGGGCGAGGAGCTGATCGGCATCCGCCGGTCCTTCCTCAGCGAGCACGCCGTCCGCCGTTCCTACCTCGGCTACGCCACCCAGCAGTTCAGGAAGCTGACGACCCGGGACACCACCGACCCGGCCGCGCGGGCCAGGGCCGCCAAGCACGCCCGGCACCTCGTCCGGCTGGTCGAGCAGGGCCTCGCCCTGCACGAGACCGGCGAGGTCACCGTGCGGCTCGCCGACCCCGAGCGGGTCCGCGCGCTCGGCGAGCGCTACGCCGAGCGGCCCGAGGAGGCGGCCGGGCTGCTCGCCTCGGCGGAGGCCCGGTTCGACCGGCCCGGTGTGCTGCCGGCGGCGCCCGACGAGGCCCCGGCCGAGGCCTGGCTGCGCCGGGTCCGGGCCGTCCACCTGGACCCGGCGGCCTGACGCTCGTCCGCGCACCGGTTCGAGGCGCGGCGCGGCGCACAATCCCCTGGCGGCCCCCCGGGGATCACCGGGTAGGATCGGCCCCGGCGAGCGCTGTACCAGCACGGTCGTGCCCGCCGGCGGGCCGCTAGCTCAATTGGCAGAGCTGCGGACTTTTAATCCGTAGGTTCAGGGTTCGAGCCCCTGGCGGCCCACCGTCCCGCCGAAGTCCGGCACCGGCTCCCCGGTGCCGGACTTCGGCGTTCCGGGGCGGTTTCAGCCGTTGCCGCCCGTGCCGGTGAGGACGGGGCGGAGCAGGTCGAGGACGGCCGTCCAGCGGTAGGCGGCGCGGCCCTCGTCGGTGCGGGCCCGGTGCGGGACGGCGTCGCCGAACAGCACGCCCATCGACCGCAGCCGCTCCAGGCTCGCCCCGTAGGCGGGGTGGGCGGCCTGCGCCGCGTTGACGTACGGCTGGACGGCGGTCGGCGTGCCGAGGCCGTGCGCCTCGCAGAGGATGCCCAGGGCCAGGGTGTCGGAGATGCCGGCGGCCCACTTGTTGACGGTGTTGAAGGTGGCGGGGGCGACCGCGATCGCGTCGGCCCAGGGCAGCGGCTGCGGGCTGCCCGGGGTGCGCCAGGCCGAGCGGACGGCGTGGCCGGTCCGCGCCTCGACGGTCTCCCGGTCGATGAAGCCGAGTGCGGTCGGGGTGGCGATGACGCCGACGCCCCAGCCCTCGTCCTGGGCGGCGCCGATCAGGGTGCCGACGTCCGCCGCGATGCCCGCGGCGCAGACGACGACGTAGAGGAACGGCCGGTGCTGCTCGGTCAACTGCTCGGTCAAGCCTGGACTCCCCGGTGCGGTCGGCGGTGTGTGGCAGGTACCGGGACATCCTGCCCCGCCGGGCGCCCGCCGTCCCGGCCCGTGGCGGCGGACCGGAACGGACACCGCATCAGGGCTTCAGCAGCACCGGCGGGAAGAACGGCCGGGACATCTTCAGCCGGTAGGCCATCGAGACGTCGTCGATCAGGAACGGCACCTTGTTGGCGGCGTCGTCCACGGAGAAGAAGGAGATCACGGCCTTCTGCTCGGTGGAGGAGTAGAAGGCGCTCGGCAGGGTCACGGTGACCTGCTGGTAGCCGCTGCCGCTGTCCTTGTTGGTCCGGCTGGCCAGGGTGTACGGGGTGCCGTCCGGCGCGGTGGCCTCGACGGTGAGCTCGTGGTAGCCGAAGGTGGCCGGGGTCGGGGTGCCGATGTGCACCCAGAAGGTCAGCACCGGCACCCGCAGGGCCGGGATCGTCACCTGCTGGGTGATCCGGTCCATGCCGGGCCGGCCGTGGCCGCCGAGCTCGGCCTTCCAGGTGCCCGAGTGCGCGGGCAGCGCCGGGTCGTCGGTGATGATCCCGGTGCCGAACGGCAACGAGAACGTGTTCCACCCGCTGGCGCCGGACTCGAAGTCGGGGTTGGCGACGCCGGCCGGTGCGGCCTGCGCGGCCGGGGCGGCCAGCAGGCCGACGACGGCGGCTGCGGCGAGGGCGGAAGTGGCGATGCGCGCCTTCCGGAACATGGCCTTCATGACTCTCCTGATCGGGGTGGCCGCCCGCACCTGCTGCCGGTGCCCGGGGCGGCGGAGTTCCTGCTGCGGCCCGGGGCCGCAGCAGGAACGTACCGTCCACCACTGACACCACCGGGGTGGAACCGGTTCCCGATCTGATGCACGGTCATGTCCGTGCCCAGGTGCGGGGGCGAACGGCCGGGCGGTGGCCGGGGCAGCGCTGCCCCGGCCACCTGGCCCGGTCAGTAGCGCGGCTTGCGGGTCAGGGCGATGCCGCCGAGCAGGAAGGCCACACCGAGCACGCCGGCGATGACGGCGTCGGTGGTCTGCGCGGGCTTGTGGCTGGCGTCCATGACCGCGGTGACCAGGCCGGCCACGGCGCTGATGTAGCAGAAGATCGTGATGAAGATCTTCAGGTTGGGGTTCATCCGATGCCTTTCGTCGAGCGGTGCGGGTGGTGGTGCGGGGGCCCTCAGCGGGCGGCCCGCGGTCCGCGGCCCGCGGGTGCGGTCGCGGAGGCGGTGAGGCCGAGCAGCATCACCCAGGCGTCGGGGTCCGACCGGAAGCGGTTCCAGCGGTCCGCCGCGAGGGCGAGTTCGGCCAGCGAGAGGACGCCCCGGGCCACCAGCGGCTCCAGCCGCTGCGGGCCGAGCTGCGGGGCGAAGGCGTCCGTGGGGTGGTCGTCGTTGGTGGTGGCGAAGGGCCGCAGCACGACGTCATCGAAACCGGCGGCGCGCAGCAGTCGGGGCAGCCGCCGGCCGATCGCGCGGTCGCCGCCCGCCGTCCGCTGGGCGGCGGCCATCTTGGCGTGCACGCCCGCGAGTTCGGGGTAGGACGGGTCGGCGGCGCCCCAGCAGGCGGAGTCGACCTCGGTGCAGGCGACCCGCCCGCCGGGCCGGAGCACCCGCCGGACCTCGGCGAGCACCGCCGCCGGGTCGGGCACGTGCTGGAGGACGTACCGGAGCAGCACGAAGTCCACGCTGCCGTCCTCCAGCGGCAGGTCGGCGCCGTCCGCGACGAGCAGGGTGACGCCGGGGCCGGCCGCCCGGGCCAGCAGCTCGGCGTCGATGTCGGCGGCGACCAGGGCGGTGTCGTCGGGCAGGGCGGCCCGCAGCCGGCGGGTGACCGCGCCGGGGCCGGCGCCGAGTTCGAGCACGGTGCCGCCGGGGACGGCGATGCCGAGCTCGCGCAGCAGGTGCAGCTCCTCGGCGAAGGAGAGCGCGGCCTGCGCCTCCAGCCGGTCGAGTTCGGCGGCCAGCCCGCCGCCGGTGGTGCGGGCCGGGTCGTAGGAGCCGCCGACCGGGCGGTCCGGGGTGGTGGGAGCGGGGGCGGTCATCGGGGCCTCGCGATCATCGTCATGCCGTTCTTCGGACGGAGCGTCACCAGGGCCTCCGGCTCGACCGCGAGGCCGTCGACGACCTCCAGGCGGACCGACTGCAGCAGGGTGGCCAGCACCAGGACGGCCTCCAGCAGCGCGAAGTGCTGGCCGACGCAGATCCGGTCGCCGCCGCCGAACGGCAGGTAGAGGTGGCTGGGGAAGGACGCGCCGTCGAAGCGGTCCGGGCGGAACTCCTCGGGCGCGTCCCAGTGGTCGGGGTGCCGGTGCAGCACCCACTGGCTGACGCAGACGAGCGTGCCGGGCTCCACCCGGTAGCCGCCGATCACGTCGGGGCCGATCGCGCGCCGGGAGATCAGCCAGACCGGCGGGTAGAGCCGCATCGCCTCCTGGACGGCCCGCCGGCAGGCCGGCAGGTCGGGCAGGTCGGCGGCGGTCGGCGGGCGGCCGCCGAGCACCCGGTCGATCTCCTCGCGGACCCTGGCCGCCTCCTCGGGGTGGCGGTCGAGGAGGTAGAGCGTCCAGCTGAGCGACTTGGCGGTGGTCTCGTGGCCGGCCATGACGATGGTCAGCACCTGGTCGCGGAGGTCCTCGTCGGAGACCAGGTGGTCGCCGGACATCATGGTGTCGAGCAGGTTCCCCGCCCCGCCGTCGGTGCCCCCGACGGCGTCGCCGCCGGAGACCGGGCAGCCGGCCGCCCGCCGGGAGGCGATCAGGGTGCGGGTCACCGTGTTGAGGAAGACCCGCGCCCGGCTGAAGGCGGCGTAGCGCTGCGCGGTGTCGGCCGGGTCCGGGTCCGGGTCGGGCACGTAGTGGCCGATGCACCGGTTGACGGCGTCGACGGCGCGGCCGAAGCCCTCGCCGATCCCGTCGATGTCGGCGCCGAGGATCG
Source organism: Kitasatospora sp. NPDC007106 (assembly GCF_040634455.1). Taxonomy (NCBI): domain Bacteria; kingdom Bacillati; phylum Actinomycetota; class Actinomycetes; order Kitasatosporales; family Streptomycetaceae; genus Kitasatospora; species Kitasatospora sp. NPDC007106. The sequence goes on along the minus strand of NZ_JBEYFP010000041.1, from coordinate 9,987 downwards.
CGTGCGTGAGGATGCCGAGGGTCAGCGCGGTGAGGTGGTCGTCCACGGCGATCGGGCTGCCCGCCTCGACGGACGGGCGCCAGCGCTCCAGCAGCGCCGTGGTGGCCTCGGTGACGATGCCGTCGAAGCTCCGCACCGAGCTGGGGCGGAAGGCGGGCGCGGTGAGCCGGCGCTGGCGGGCCCAGTCGGCGCCGTTGCTGGTGAGCAGGCCGTTGCCGAGCAGCGGACGCAGCATGGCGTCGTCCGGGGTGTCCTGCTTGGTGTAGTTGGCGCCGTTGTCCTTGAGGACGTGCCGGGCGTACTCGGGCCGGTTCAGCAGGTAGACGGTGTCCCCGCCGGCCCGGTGGCGGGTGATGTCGCCGTAGGTACGGGCCAGGTCGGTGATGAAGGCGAGCGGTGCCTCGCGCATCACCGCCATGTCGATCTCCTCCGGCGGACCGGGCGGCAGCGGCAGCCCGGAGCGGTCGGAGCCCGGGGTGCGCGGGCCCGGGTGCGTAGGCGCGGTTCGGACCACGTCCGTGTGTCCCTTCGGGTCGGCTGCGGCGGCGTACGCGGATGCGTAGGCCCGGCGCGATACGCAGAAGGAATTCGCCGAATACGTACGCATCCTGCCGCCGTACGTATTCGGATGCGTATTCCGATGCGTATTCCCATACGCATTCCTGCCATCTCGCCGCCCGAAATCTACCGCACGCCCCCGACGTGCTCAATACTTACTCTCGGCACCGGAACTGACGTCTTGGCAGGCCATTTCCCGGCATGTCATCGTTCATTTGTCGGCAGCGCAGCAAGGCGCCGCCGGTGAAGTCCGGAACCGAGAAAAGGAAAAGTCTTATGGCTTTGGACCAGCGGAAGCGGGCCGAGTTCGTCAACGGCTACACCCGCGCCCTGATCAGCGCCTGGTCGAGCGAGGAGTACGCGGCCCGTCTTCGGACGGACGCCCGTGCCGCGCTCGCCGAGGCCGGCCTGGAGCTCCCGGCCGACGCCGAGATCGTGATCGTCAACACCGCCGCCGAGGGCGAGCAGGAGGGCAACCTGGAGGTCCAGGTCGAGCTCTTCGAGATCGGCCTCGCGACCGGTCGTTACGAGTTCCACATCCCGGAGACCCCGCAGATCGACACCGCCGAGCTCAGCGAGGGCGACCTGTCGGACATCGCGGCCGGCGGCAACTCCTGCTGCTGCCCGTGCTGCTGCTGCACCTGATCCCACCGATCAACCTGATCACCACCTAGGAGCGATCCAAGTGGCTACCGCCGTCGGGGAGAACCCCGTCTCCGTCCGCGGCCTTCGCAAGAGTTACGGCGACTGGCACGCGGTACAGGGTCTGGATTTGGACATTCACGCAGGCGAGGTCTTCGCCCTGCTCGGGCCGAACGGCGCGGGCAAGACGACGACCGTCGAGATCCTGGAGGGTGTCCGGCAGCGAACCGGCGGTGACGTGCGGGTCCTCGGCCACGACCCGGCCGAGGACCGGCGCGAGTGGCGCGCCAGGATCGGGGTCGTCCCCCAGACCACCGGCGCGTACAACGACCTGACGGTGCGCGAGGTCGTGGAGCACTTCGCGGCGTTCTACCCGGCGCCGCTCCCGGTCGGCCAGGTCATCGACATGGTCGGACTGGGCAAGCACGAGAAGAAGCAGAGCACCGACCTCTCCGGAGGCCAGGCCCGCCGGCTCGACGTCGCCGTCGGCATCGTCGGCGACCCCGACCTGATCTTCCTGGACGAACCCACCACCGGGTTGGACCCGGTGGCCCGCCGGGAGGCCTGGGACCTGGTCCGCTGGTTCTCCGAGCGCGGCCGCACCACCGTGCTCACCACGCACTACCTCGACGAGGCCGAGGCGCTCGCCCAGCGCGCCGCGGTGATCGTCGCCGGACGGGTGGTCCAGTACGGGCCGCTCGCCGACTTCGGCGACCGCGCGAAGACTCCGACCACGGTCTCCTTCCGGACACCGCCGGAGCTCGCGCACCGCCTGCTGCCGCACCTGCCGCACGGCGCCGAGGCCGAACCGGCCACCGCCGACGGCCTGCTGCGGATCCGCACCCACACCCCCACCGCACTGCTGTCCGTGCTGGTGCCGTGGGCCCGCGAGGCGGGCGTCGCCGAACTGCCCGAGCTGCGGGTGCACCGCCCCACCCTGGAGGACGTCTACCTGGACCTCATCCGGCAGAACATCGGCGGCACCGACCGCGGTACCGACCCCGTCGACGGCGCCGAGGAGGGCACCCGATGACTCTCGCAGAGGCCTCCCCGAACTCCCCGGCGCAGGCCGCCCCGGCCGGCGGTGCGGCCCGCGAGCCGCGCCGCACCGCGCCGATGCCGGGCGTCTGGCGGGCCGGCATGGCCCGCTCCCGGGTCGAACTGCGGGCGTTCTTCCGCAACAAGCAGTCCCTGGTCTTCACCCTGATGTTCCCGGTGATCCTGCTGGTCGTCTTCGGCTCGATCTTCTCCGGCAAGGTGGCCGGCACCGACACCGACCTCAAGCAGGTGTTCATGGCCGGCATCATCGCCGCCGGCGTGATGAGCACCTCCTTCTCGGGCCTCGCCATCAACGTCGCCATCGAGCGGGACACCGGCACCGTCCGCCGGCTCGCCATGACCCCGATGCCCAAGTCCGCGTACTTCGTCGGCAAGCTCGTCCGGGTCGTGGTCACCACCGTGCTGGAGACGGCGCTGCTGCTCGGCATCGCGCTCACCCTGTTCGGGCTGCCGCTGCCGAGCACCGCCGAGCGCTGGGCCACCCTCGGCTGGGACCTCGCCCTGGGCACGGTCGCCTGCGCGATGGCCGGCGCCGCCTACTCCGCGGCCATCCCCAACAGCCGCTCCGCGGCGGCCGTGGTCACCCCGGTCTTCATGGTGCTGCAGTTCATCTCCGGCGTGTTCTTCCCGTTCGGCCAGCTGCCGCACTGGATGCAGACCACCGCCGCGTTCTTCCCCGTCAAGTGGATGGCGCAGGGCTTCCGTTCGGTGTTCCTGCCGGACTCCTTCCAGGCCGTCGAACCCGCCGGGAACTGGGAGCTCGGGCACATCGCCCTCGTCCTCGCGCTGTGGACGCTGGGCGGCCTCGTCCTCACCGCCATGACCTTCCGCTGGCGCGGCCCCCGGGTCCGCTGACGGCACGCCGGCCGGGTCCCCGCGGGACCCGGCCGCGCACCACCGAGCACGCCCACCGACAGTCAGGAGTCGCCCCGATGACCACGGCGCCGGTGCGGCTGCCCGAGCACCTGATCCACCCGTTCGCCCCCGCCGGGCGGCCCGACCCGTACCCGGCCTACCGGTGGCTGCGGGCCAACGACCCGGTGCACCACGACACCGCCTCCGGCTTCTGGCTGGTCACCGGGCACGCCGACTGCGCGACCGTGCTCCGCGACCCCCGGCTGTCCGCCGCCCGCGGACAGCGGGAACGCGCCCGCGAGGACGCCCTCCCGCCGTCGATGCTCACCACCGACCCGCCCGACCACCACCGGCTGCGGGCCCCCGGCGCGCTGCTGCTCGGCCCGGCCGCCGTCCGCTCCGTCGCCGACGGCATCGCCGCCGACACCGACACCCTGCTCGACCGGCTCGCGGCGGCCCCCGGCCGGCCGGACGCCGTCGCCGACATCGGCCGCCCGCTCGCCACCGCCGTCTTCGCCCGGCTCTTCGGCCTGCCCGACGGCGAACTCACCCGCTTCGAGACGCTCGCCCGGGCCGCCTCCGCCAACCTCGACCCGATGGCCCCGCCCGCGCGGGCCGCCCTCGGCCGCACCGCCGCCACCGCCCTCGGCCGCTACCTCGACGCCCACACCGTCCGGCTGACCGCCCAGGGCGCCGACGTGCCGCTCGCCGCGCTCGCCGCGGACACCCGGCTCACCCGGCCCGAGATGCTCGGCATCCTCAACCTCGCGGTGGTCGGCGGCTGGCAGCCGCTCGCCGAGTTCGTCGGCAACGCGCTGCACTCGCTGCTGCCCGACCGGGCGGCCGTCCGCCGCCTCGCCGCCGCCGACGACGACCTCGCCCGCCTCGCCGTGGACGAGCTGCTCCGGCTGGAGGCGCCGATCCCGTTCACCGCCCGGGTCGCCACCGCACCCGTGCCGCTGACCGGCGGCACCCTGCCCGCCGGCGCCCGGGTGCTCGCCGTCATCGCCGCCGCCAACCGCGACCCGGACGTCTTCGAGGACCCCGACACCCTGCGGCTCGACCGCCACCCCAACCCGCACCTCGCCTTCGGCGGCGGCCCGCACTTCTGCCTCGCCGCCCAGCTGGTCCGCCAGGCCGGCGCACTGCTGCTGCCCCGGCTGGTCCGCCGCTTCCCCGCGCTGCGCGGCCCCGACGGCCCCGCCGCCTGGGACCTCACCCTGGTGCCGCGCAGGCTGCGCGCCTACCCGGTCGACCTCTGCCCCGCCGGGGAGGCCCGATGAGCACCGACGTCGTCGTGGTCGGCGCCGGCGCCGCCGGCCTGGCCGCCGCCCGCCGGCTGCACCGGGCCGGGCTCACCGTCACCGTCCACGAGGCCCGCGACCGGGTCGGCGGCCGCATCCGCACCCACCGGCCCGCCGACGGCGGCCCGCCGCTGGAGCTCGGCGCCCAGGTGGTGCACGGCGACCGCAACCCCGTGCACACCCTCGTCGGCACCGGCAACACCGCCGCCGTCCCGCGCCGGATCACCGCCCGGATCGTCGAGGACGGCACCGACCGCCCGATGGACGTCCTCGGCCGCGGCCGCCGCGCCCCCTGGCTGCTCGAAGCCGCCCTGCACACCGACCCCGGCCCGGCCGGCCTGTCCGTCGACGGCTGGCTCACCGCCCGCGGCAGCACCGGCGCCGAACGCCGCGCCGCCGAGGAGTGGTTCCGGCAGAACTGGGCCGCCGACCCCGCCCTCATCGGCACCCGCGGCATCGCCGCCGCCCACCGCGGCGAGCACGTCGGCGACGGCGAGTACGCCGTCCGCGGCGGCTTCGACCGGCTGCCCCGGCTGCTCGCCGAAGGCCTGGACGTCAGGCTCGGCGACCCCGTCCACGAACTCCACTGCGCCGACGGCCGGGTGACCGCCCGCACCGCCGCCGGCCGTACCACCGCCGCTGCCGCCGTCGTCACCGTGCCCCCGGCCGTCCTCACCGCCGGCAGGCTCCGTCTCACCGGCCTGCCCGCCGAGGAACTCGCCGCCAGGACCGCGGCCGCCGCCCGGCTGCCGCTCGGCGACGGCTACTGCCTGGTCGCCGTGCTGGACCGGCCCGCGCCCGCCACCGCGATCGTCCTCGACACCGACGGCACCGGCGGCTTCCTCCGCTGCGCCGAGGGCCGCCCCGAGGTGCTGTTCGTCGCCAAGGCCGCCGCCGCCGACCGGCTGCGCACCGCCGCCGCCGACCCCGCCGCACTCACCGCCCTGCTCGCCACCGCCCTGCCCTGGACGGCCGGCGCCGCGGTGCTGGACACCGAGACGGCCGACTGGGGCCGCGACCCCTACGCCGGCGGCGCGTTCACCGCCCCCTCGGCCACCGCCGGCGACGCCGCCCGGCAGTGGGCCGAACCCCTCGCCGGAGCGATCTTCTTCGCCGGCGAGGCCACCGTCACCGGCCACCGGCTGCCCTGGGTCCAGGGCGCCCTGGCGAGCGGCGAACGGGCCGCCGAGGAACTGATCGAGGCACTGGCGAAACGATGACCATGGAACAGACGACCGCGCACCACGGCTGGTACCTGCTGGCCTTCCGCTCCGAACTCACCGACGACATCACCCCGCTCGCCGTCGGCGGCCACCGCCTCATCGCCGTCAAGGAGGGCGACCGCGTCCGCGTCCTGGACGCCACCTGCCCGCACCGCGGCGCCCACCTGGGCTTCGGCGGCCGGCGCGAGGGCGACTGCGTGGTCTGCCCCTTCCACGGCAAGCGGATCGCCCTCGGCGACCCCGACAAGCACTGGTCGGTCGCCGAGCACACCGTCCTTGCCTGGGGCGACGCCCTCTTCGTCCGGCTCTCCGACGACCCCGACGGCGACCGCGGCTTCGAACAGGCCGTCAAGGGCTGGGCCGACACCTACCCGCTCGTCGAGGCCGTCGGCCTGCAGGTCGACGTCCACCCCGCGTACGTCGTCGAGAACGCCTTCGACCCCGACCACTTCAAGGCCGTGCACGGCGTGCCCGGCACCCGCGGCATGGCCGCCCGCACCGGCGACAGCGGCGAACTCGTCATCGAGGGCGAATTCCTCATGCAGACCTCGCCCTGGCAGGACGCCCGCCGGCTCGAAGAGATCCGCTGGCAGGCGATCCGCACCCGTACCGTCCGCTGGGACTACCGGCCCCGCTTCCTCGCCCGCGCCTTCAGCCCCTCCGTCGTCGTCACCGAATTCGGCCCGCCGGAAGAACTCCACGTCATCGTCACCGGCTCCGTCCCCGCCCCCGGCGGCGGCTGCACCGCCCGCGTCGCCATCGGCGTCCGCACGGACCAGCAGGCCGCCCTGCCCGCCCTCGTCGGCGGCAGCCGCAAGGCCCTCGAAGAGGACAAGGTCGTCTGGGAGAACCTCGACCCGCACGCCGTGCCCCGGTACGACGCCCGCGACGAACCCGTCCTCGCCTTCCGCGCCTTCTGCGCCGACTTCGCCACCCGGACGGCCCCGGGCGGTGCCCGATGACCGGCCCGCACGGCCTCCACCTGCACACCGAGGGCAGCGGACCCGCCGTGCTCTGGCTGCACGGCTACACCATGGACTCCACCGTCTGGCAGCCGCTCTGGCGGCTGCTGCCCGGCCACACCCACATCGGCGTCGACCTGCCCGGACACGGCCGCTCCGCACCGCTCACCCCCGGCCTCACCCTGCCCGAACTCGCCGCACAGCTCGCCGACATCGCCCGGGAGACCGGCGCCCGACGCGTCGTGGCACTCTCCTTCGGCTCCACCTCGGCCCTGCAACTCGCCCTCCAGGAACCGGACCTGGTCGAGAGGCTGGTGCTCGCCGCACCGACCCTGGCGGGCACCCCCAACGAGGACTCCGCCCGGCTCCGGTACCGCCAGCTGATGATGCTGCACCGGCTCACCGGCCCCGGCGAACAACTCGCCGACCTGTGGATGCAGTCCCCGCCCGACATCTTCACCGGCACCCTGCGGCACCCCGCCCTCCGGGCGTCCCTGCGGGCTGTCGTCGCCCGCCACGGCTGGGCCGAACTCGGCAACCGGGCCATGGACGCCCTCACCGCCCACCGGCACACCCCGGACGACCTGCGGCGGATCACCGCCCGCACCCTGGTCGTCGTCGGCGACGAGGACATGCCGGCGTTCGTCCGCAACGGCGAACTCCTCCGGGACACCCTCACGGACGCCCGCCTCCTCACCCTCCCCGAAACCGGCCACCTCCCCCTCCTCGAACGCCCCGAGACCCTCGCCCCCACCCTCGCCCAGCACCTCGCCTGAGGAGAGAAACTCACAGGGGCGCGGGGAACTGCGGAGGGCACCACCAGGGGCGCGGGGAACTGCGCAGTCCGGGATCGGGCATCGTGACGAATTCGGGCCGAGCCCTGGTTCGTACGGTGAGCCCCATCCGGACCGCGCAGTTCTCCCCCAGCCTTCGGCCGGGAGGTACCCCCACGCGCCCCTGATTTCGTGTCTCCCTACTCCGCCGGCCGCGGAGGCCGGTCGCAGAGGCGGGTTTCGACGCGGGCTCCCGGGCTGACGGGCAGCTTCGCGGCCCAGTGCAGCGCATCCTCCTCGGAGGCGACGTCGACGATCCACAGGCCGCCGAGTTCCAGGACGCCGGCGGCTGCGCGTTCCTCGCCCTCGGCGGCGGTGGGGCGGGCGAGTTTGGCGCCGTAGACGATCCGGACGCCGGCTTCGGCGAGTTCCCGGCCGAAGGCGCGGTTGGCGGTGAACCGCTCCTCGCGTTCGGCGGGTGTCATGGCGTCCCAGTCGGTCTCCTGGCCGAAGACCAGCAGTGCGTACTCCATCTCCGTCCTTCCGGTTCACATCTGGCGGCTGGCGAGGCGGGCGAACAGGCCGTCCCGGTCGGCGAGCAGTTCTTCGTAGCGGCCCTGCTGGACGACCCGGCCCTGGTCCATGACGATGATGCGGTCGGCCTCGGCCACGGTGGAGAGCCGGTGGGCGATGACCACGCGGGTGGCGTTGAGCCGGCGGGTGGATTCGGTGACGAGGCGCTGGGTGGGGTTGTCGAGGGCGCTGGTGGCTTCGTCGAAGAAGACGATGCGGGGACGCGAGACCAGAGCGCGGGCGATCATGAGGCGTTGCCGCTGGCCGCCGCTGAGGGTGCTGGTGCCTTCGGAGAGCACGGTGTTCATGCCCATGGGCATGGCCGCGATGTCCTTGTCGATGCCGGCCATCTCGGCGGCGGCCCAGGCGTCGTCGAGGGTGTGGTTGGTGGAGCCGACGATGTTGGCCTTGATGTCGCCGGCGAGCAGTGCGCCGTGCTGCAGGACGACGCCGCACTGGCGGCGGACGGCGGAGACCTCGAGTTCGCCGAGGTCCTGTCCGTCGTAGAGGACGGTGCCGCTCTCCGGCTTCTCGAAGCCGAGGAGGAGCCGCAGCACGGTCGACTTGCCGCTGCCGGACGGGCCGACGATGGCGACGAACTCGCCGGGCTCGATGCCGAGGGTGACGTCCTGGAGGGCGGCGGGGCCGTCCTGGCCGTAGCGGAAGGTGACGTGGCTGAGCCCGATCCGGCCGGACAGGTCGCCGGGGTCGGCCTTGGAGTCGTCGACCTCGGGCCTGGCCTCCAGGATCGGCCGGAGCCGTTCCAGCATCGGCACGACGCCCATGGCGGTGACGGCGGCGGAGGTGAACTGCAAGCTGGAGGCGATCAGCAGGTTGAAGGCGGTGAAGAAGGAGAGGAAGACCGGCACGGGCACACTGCCGTCGAGCGGTCCGGCGATGACGCCGAAGACGACCACCGAACAGACCAGCGGGAAACCGGCGTTGAAGGTGGTGACGGCGTTCTGCACCCGGCGCGAGTAGGCGGCCAGGCCTCGGCCGCGGCCGAACTCGCCGGCCCAGACGCCGAACACCCGGTCCTCGGCGGCGGTGACCCGCAGTTTGGGCACGGCGGTGAGCAGTTGGAAGACCCGCGAGGACATCGCCTGCTCGTGCGCGTACAGCTTGCGCTGCCAGCGGACCTCCACCCGGCCGGCGACCAGGCCGAAGCCGACGCCGACCAGGACGAGGGCGGTCGCGAGGCCGGCCAGCCGCAGGTCGTAGAAGTAGACCAGGACGAGGTTGGCGAGGCCGGTGAACAGGCCGAGGGTGGCCGTGGTCATCATCCCGGAGAGGGTCTCCTGGGCGGCGCTCACGCCGAGGACGGTGGTGCCGAGTTCGCCGGTGGAGTACGAGGAGAAGAACGAGGCGGGCAGCGAGAGCAGTCGCGTCCAGACGCCGACCTGCATGGCCGCGGTGGAGCGGCTCTCGATCCGCAGCACGGCGATGTTCTGGACGACGGAGAGCGCGGCGACGGCCATCGCGGAGCCGATCACCACGACCGCGCCCTCGGTGATGAGGTTGCGCTGGGCGTGCGCGACGAAGGTGCCGAGCACCTCGCCGGTCATCACCGGGACGAGCAGGCCGACGACTGCGACCAGGGCGGCCATCAGCGAGAACATCCACAGGTCGCGGCGGTTGTTGCGGAGCCCGAAGCGGAGCAGTCCGCCGACGCTGCGCACGCTCGCCGGCAGCGGCCGGTACAGCACGGTGGCCTTGTTCTGCAGTTCGGCGGCGAGCGCGGGGGTGAGCGGGGTGACGGTGCCCTGGTCGGCGAGCACGTACCGGCCGCCGACCGGCAGCAGGGCGACCGCCCTGCCGGTCTTGCGGTAGCCGACCATCGGGCCGAGGTCCTGCCGCCACCAGCGGCCGTCCAGCCGGACGGAGCGGGTGCGCACCCCGGAGGCCAGGGCGATGGCCTGCAGGTCGTCGAGGTTGCGGTCGTGGCCGTTGCCGGCGACCGGCGGGCGCACGGTGAAGCCCTGCTGGGCGGCGACCAGCCGGGTGGCGGCGAGGGTCGGCGGGTCGCCGGCGGCGTCGG
>NZ_JBEYFP010000040.1:0-24021 GCF_040634455.1 Kitasatospora sp. NPDC007106 | reverse complement strand
GGCGCCGTGACTGGCCAGGTCTTCGGCCAGGGACGTCCCCAGGCCGCGCGGGTCGCCGCCGCCCGGGCTGTACACCAGCACCGGCCGTCGGCCCGGCAGCGGCGACGCTCCCTCGAACGCGTGGGACCGGGTGGCGCCCCAGTCCACGCCCGCGGCAGGCAGACGGAGCGGCGTGAGCGGCGCGATCCGTCCGAACCAGGTCGCGGCCTGCGGCGGCATCTGGGGAGCCGGGGCGAGGCCGGTGACGTCGCGGGCCGGGTAGTGGACCGTCAGCATGAGCTCCCTCACGGGGATCGTGGGGTCCCACGGGTCGCGCCGGGAGTCGTCGACGAGGTACACGGGCCAGCACCCCACGGGGTGGCGGCCCGTGGGCGCCGGCAGGGTGAGCACGGCACCGCCCGGGACCGGTCCCTCGGTGGTGGCCCGGGAGTCGGCGTGGGCGCGGCCACCGGTGCCGAGCAACAGGGCGGCGGAGCCGAGCAGTGCGGACCTGGTGACGGTGCGTCGGCTGATCGGGGAGTCGTGAGTCATGTCCTGCAGGCTGTCCCGCCCGGCCCGGCACCCGCGATCGTTTAGGTTCGGGGCTCAAGGATGGCGCTCCGGGACGCTGTCGGGGCCGACACGCAGGGGGAGCCGTGCTCCGGATCCACTTCACGCCGGACGACTTCGCGCGGGTCAGCCTCGCGCCTCGGCCGGCACCGCTCCAGGAGCTCAACGTGGCGCTGACGATGATGTGCCGCCGGGACGGCGAACTCCTCCACGGCTCATGGCGCCGCAGGGCGTTGCGCGTCCTGCCGAACGCCGCCCTCCCGCTCGCGGACCTCGTCCCGGCCGGGCGGGCGCCGAGCTTTCTGGACGTGCTGGCGGACTCCCTCCCCGACGCCCTGGAACAGGTCCGCTCGGCCCCGGCCGAGCTGGTCGGTGCCGAACTGGAACGGGTCTACGCACCCGCGCGCACGCCTCCCCCGGCGTGGATCCACGAACTGCACCGAGGTGCCCCCGAGGCATGGCGCTCGGTCCGCCGTGCGCAGCACGCGGCGTTCACGGTGCTGCTCGGCCCGGTCTGGGCGCAGGTGCAGGACCTGCACCACGCCGAGTTCGTGCGTCGGGCCGTGCAACTCGCCGAAGGCGGCGTCGGCTCGGTGCTGGCCGGACTGCTGCCCGGAGCCCGCCTGTACGGAGGCGTGTGGGAGCTCCCGGGCAGGCCGCGGGAGGTCCACCTCGGCGGGCGCGGGCTGCTCCTCCTGCCCAGCTTCCACTGGACCGGCGGGCCGCTGTTGTCCGACCTTCCCGACCGCCCGGTTGCTGTCACCTACCCGGCGGGTGCCGGCATCCTGCCGCAGCCCGATGGTTCCGCCGGTCGAGAGGCGCTGGCCAAGGTGATCGGGAACACGCGCGTCGAGCTGCTGCACCTGCTGGCCGAGGAACGCACCACGACCGGGCTCGCCCGACAGCTCCGCGTCAGCGCCGCCACCGTCTCGGCTCACACCAGAGCCCTTCGCGGCGCCGGACTGATTGCCACTTCGCGTGCCGGCAAGGCGGTCCTGCACCGGCGCACCACGCTCGGCAGCCTGTTGCTACGGCAGGATGCCTAGGGTCGGCCGCAGGCCACGACCGGATCTCCCGGTTCGGGCGCCACCGGCGCCGACCCGGCGAACGTGTGCGGTCACGGCACTCGTGGGCGTGAGTCTGGGGGGGAAAGAACACCACCTCATGACCAGCATCGGCATCCTGGGTGCCGACCGCGTCGGCGCCGACCTCGCCGGCAGGCTCTCCGCAGCCGGACACCGCGTCACCTCCGGGGTCCGGAACCCGGAAGGGACCGCAGCGCCCGCCGCCGGCACCGCCCCGCGGATCGCCTTCGCCGACCAGCGCACCACCGCCCGAACCGCGGACATCGTGATCAACGCGACGCCCGGCGACACCTCCCCGGACCGCCTGGCCGGCCTGCGCACCGAGCTCTCCGGCAAGCTCCTCGTCGACGTCTCCAACTCCGCCCGCGACACCGATGACGGCCTGCCCGGCGACCCGGGCCGGCAGCCCGCATGGATCGAGGACCTCGGCGGCATCACCACAGCCCGCGCCACCGAGGCCATGATCCTCGTGGTTCCCCACATCCTGCGCCGACACGGCTTCAAGCCCTTCGCCGTCTCCCTCGCCCGCTGAGCCGGGCTCACCCGGATTCACCGGGCCGCCGGCGCCCGGCCCCTGACTGCATGCCGATGCGCGCGGCCCCCTAGCATCAGCACCATCGCACCGCGACGGAGCTGTGCACAGCGAGGGGGGAACGTCCATGAATGCCCGGAAGATCGGCGCGGCCGCTGCGACCGCGGTGGCGGCCTTGGCTGTCCGTGACCTCGTGCAGAAGAGGCACGCGCTGCAGCGGAACTTCCCGGTCGTCGGGCACGCCCGGTACCTGCTGGAGCGGATCGGGCCGGAGCTGCGGCAGTACATCGTGGCCTCCAACGAGGAGGAGCGCCCGTTCAGCCGTGACCAGCGGACCTGGATCTACGCCTCGGCGAAGGAGGAGAACAACTACTTCGGGTTCGGCACCGAGGTGGACGTGGAGCACGTCCAGGGGCACGCGTACGTCAAGCAGCGCACCTTCGCCGGCCCGCTGCCCGACCTGCACGACCCGCAGGCCCCGCTGCCCTCGGCGAAGGTGCTCGGCGGACCGCGCGGGCGGGCGAAGGCGTTCCGGCCGGCGAGCGTGGTGAACATATCGGCGATGAGCTTCGGGTCGCTGTCGGGCCCGGCGATCACGGCGCTCAACCAGGGCGCGGCGCTGGCCGGCGCGATGCACAACACGGGCGAGGGCGGCCTGTCGCCGTACCACCGCAACGGCGGTGACCTGGTCCTCCAGCTCGGCACCTCGTACTTCGGCTGCCGCGACGCGGACGGCGGCTTCAACCTCGACAAGCTCAAGGACGTGGTCGCCGGCGCACCGGTCAAGGCGATCGAGATCAAGCTCTCGCAGGGGGCCAAGCCCGGGTTGGGCGGCATGCTGCCGGGGGCGAAGGTGACCCCGGAGATCGCCGCCATCCGCGGCATCCCGGCCGGGCAGGACTGTGCCTCGCCGTCGCGGCACAGCGCGTTCGGCGACGTGGACTCGATGCTGGACTTCGTCGAGCTGCTCGCGGCCGAGACCGGGCTGCCCGTCGGGGTGAAGAGCGCGGTGGGCGAGATGGGCTTCTGGCAGGAGCTGGCCGCGCTGATGGCGCGCGGCGACCGCGGAGTGGACTTCGTGACCGTCGACGGCGGCGAGGGCGGGACGGGGGCGGCTCCGCGGATGTTCGCGGACTCGGTGTCGCTGCCGTTCCGGATGGGCTTCTCCAGGGTGTACGGCACCTTCGCCGAGCTGGGGCTGACCGACGAGCTGACCTTCATCGGCTCGGGCAAGCTCGGCCTGCCGGAGAACGCCACGGTCGCCTTCGCGCTGGGTGTCGACATGATCAACGTGGCCCGTGAGGCGATGCTGTCGATCGGCTGCATCCAGGCGCAGAAGTGCCACACCGACAAGTGCCCGACGGGCATCGCGACCCAGAACCCGTGGCTGGCCCGTGGCCTCGACCCGGCCTCGAAGTCGACCCGGGCCGCGCTGTACCTGCGCACCCTGCGCCGGGAGCTGATGAAGGTCTCGGCGGCGGTCGGTGTCGCGCACCCGGCGCTGATCACGGCCGACGACGTCGAGATCATGAACGGCGACTACGAGGCCCGCACGCTGGCCGGCGTCTACGGCTACAAGGACGGCTGGGGATCGCTCGGTCCGGAGCTCGCCGAGGAGATCACGGCGCTTCTCACCGTCGGGCCGAACCCGGCCCGGAAGCCCGCGGTCTGACGCGTCGACCGGTACGGTCCGCGTTCCATGACCGGAAGCGCGCGGAAGGAAAGCGGCACATCCAGGCCGTGACGGCCCTGGCCCGGCGACGGGTCAACGTCCTGCGGGCCCCGATCCGTGACCGACGGTGCTACCGCGTCATACCCCCAGTGACCGAGACCCCTTGACAACGACATGAGGAAGCGGCGTGCAGATCAGTTCGGCAGCCAAGGGCGGGGCGCCCTGTCGGGGCAGGCACCGCGAGGTTCGGCGCCAGCGCAGGGGGCTGTCGTCCGGGTTCGCCGAGGTGGCCGTACGCTGGGCGTCTCCATGCACATCCGAGGCGTGGACATCATGGCCGAGGAGAGCGATCGTGGCACAGGGACGTGGCGGCATCAGGGGTGCGCGGATCGGTTCGGGGCCCATGGGGGAGTCCGAGCGCGGCGATCTCGCCCCTCGCACAACGGTGTCCTTCTGGTGCGGCAACGGCCACCGGACCCAGATCAGCTTCGCGATCGAGGCTGTGGTCCCGCAGGAATGGGACTGCCGCAGCTGCGGTCTGCCCGCCGGCCCCGACCCCGACGACGTGCCCGTCGCCCCGGGCCACGCCCCCTACAAGACGCACCTGGGCTACGTCCGGCAACGCCGCACCCAGGAAGACGGCGAGATCCTGCTCAACGAGGCACTGGCCAAGCTGCGCGGAACCATCTGAGCTCCCGGAACGGCGCCGCGACCGGCCGCGGCGCCGTCTTCCCGGCCCACCCCGGGGGCGGCGGAGCAGGACACGTCGCTGTGGCGCCGACCACCCCCCACCAACGGTCGCCGGCCTTCGGCAGTCTGCGTTTACCGGTTGCAGCAGGTGTCGCGGCGGTCGCCTGCGGCGAGGACCCGGACGATCGGGCGGCCGTCCTTCCTGCGGCGTTTCCCACGTCCTCGTCCGGGCTCCTCCGGCGACTCGGTGAAGCGGAGCCCACCCGCCGGGAACGCCCCGGCGTCACTGCCCCTGCTCCCTGCCGGCGTGAACGTTCGAGGCGGTGAACGGTGCAGGCCGGATCCGGTGGGCGGCGTAGGCTGAGGGCAGTGTTCGGGGCTTGTCGATCCCGGCTGCCACGCCGGCCTCGTCCCGGACACGCAGGTACCGGCGACGGGCGCGGCGCCGGGGCAGGATTCGTGACGCCATGACTGCCCGGAACCGCCCGACCGTCCCGGCTGCCGTCGCTTGGCGCGGGCTGACGGTCGCGGACGCGATGGAGCCGTGCGGGCCGCGCATCACCCCGGGCACCGGCATCGAACAGGCCGGGCGCCTCCTCGCCGACACCGGTGCCACCTGCCTGCTGGTGTGCACGGACGACGGCCGCTGCCAGGGCGTGGTCACCCCCTCCTCGCTCACCCCGTTCCTCGCCTGCGCCTGGTACAGCGACCACTCCCAGGTCCAGGACGCGATGCGCCGGTGCGACCCGTTCGCCTGGCCGACCCTGGCGCTACCCCGCGCCGCGGTGACCATGCGCGTAAGAGGTCTCGACCCGTGGCCCGTCGTCGACGAAGACGGACATCTCCTCGGCATCCTCACCCGCACCAGCGTCACCGCCCTCCTCGCGGCCCCCGACGCCCCCGACGCCTGAACGGACGCTGTGAGCCCCGGGCCCAGCTGCCGGACGCCGCCAGGCGGTCCACCGGCTCCGGATGGGGTCGGACTCCGGATTCCGCAGGTCGTCTGCGGCACGAGGTGCTTGTGCTCGGCAGGTGGTGCGCGTCAGGTCAGTGGCAGTGGCGGAGCGCCGGCCGGCTGCGCCGGCCTTTCCCGGGGCGGCGGCCGGCCGGTGCCGGGCGTGCGGGTGAGGCCGGCCGTTGCGGGCGGTCTTGACGACTGCCGTGCGGGGCGGTGCTATGGCCCTGGGCGCGAAGGAGGGGCCGTGGCACCCGATGAGGACAGTGATACCGAGGACCGTGCAGGTGAAGGCGATGGCGACCGGTCGGGCAGCTCACCGCAGCCGCACCGTCCCGGACCCGCGGACAGTTTCTGGGTGGGGGTGCTCGTTGTGATCGTCGTGGTTCTCCTCCTGACCGTCCTCGTGTCCCACATGGATTGGAGCCCCGGAAGCCCGGCCTACAACATGCCGCCCTACAAGTGACGTTCCGCAGGCCGGAGTCCATGGACAAGGGGCTTGACGCCGGCCGTGCCCCACAGCCGTGGACCTGCGGGGAGGGAGAGCACGGTGCTCGATGAGGACAACGATGCCGAAGGCCGCAGCGACGACGAAGGCGGTGACCGAACCGGCCGCCCCTCGCGCCCGTACCGTCCCGGGCCCGAGGACACCTTCTGGCTGGTCCTGCTCGTGCTGATCGTGGTGGTCTGCGGCCTGATCGGCCTCCTGTCCAACGGAGACCCCGGGCCGGGAGGCCAGGACGGGTATACCGGCTGGCACTGAGAATCTGCGATTCGCGTTTTCACGTACGGGCAGATCGGCTGCGGCTGGATCTGCCGGCCCTGGGTTGAAGAACAAGCCGAGGTCAACGTGACCTGTTCAGCCGTCGGTCCCGGACGTCTTCCGAGGGTCAGTGGAGTAGATCCGGTGCCATTGCCGGGCTGAGCGGGCCAGGTCGTCGGTGACGTGGAGGAGGAACTGACTCGTGATCTCCAGGCGGGCGCCGGCGGGGGTGGTGGTGCCGAGCTTCTGGGCCACGGCCCCGCAAGCCTCGGCGATCCGGGGCTGGTTGCGCACGTCGGCCATGACGGGTCGGAACGCTACGTCGTCGTCGTCGACGACGGCGTAGCGTTCGGCGCGGCTGTGGGGATCACGTTCGGGTCTGACGAGTGCCTGGGTTTCCAGGTGGCCCGGGGCCTTGGAGCCGGACGCGGGGCTGACGTGCAGGCGTCGTACGAGTTCCGCGGAGGTGAGGTCGCCGCTGTCCGTGGTGAACAATGCGGCGAGCACCCTGGCCACCAACTGTGGGAGCCCGGCCCGAATCGGTGGGTGGCGCCGGCCCAGGCATCGGTGAGGCGGATGCGGCAGGCGCCGGGGTCGGCGGGTCGCCAGCGATGACGCCGCCGGGAGTGGCGGTCGGCTCGGGGCCCGATGCCCGGTCGTGGGGTAGGAGGGACGGATCCCTGCTGAGGCGCCTTCGTCAGGCTTCGGTGTCGACGCGCGCCAGGATGCCCTTGAGCAGCCCGGTGGCCTGGCCCACCTCGATGAGGTAGCCGTCCGGATCGCGCATGTAGCAGCGGAGCTCGGCTCGGCGGTCGATGGGCGGGGTGAGGAACTCGGCCCCTTTGGCGCGCGCCCTGGCGTAGAAGTCGTGGATGTCCGCCACCCGTACGTTGAGGAAGCTGGAGACCGTGTTGGGGTCCTCCGGCGTGCGCAGGACGACATCGGGCTTGTCGTCGGTGGGCCCGCCGCCCGGGTTCATGATGATCCAGCTGTTGGCGGCCTTGACGATGCAGGGGTTCTCGTCCAGCACGACCCTTCCACCCAGTACGTCGACGTAGAACGCTCGGGAGCGAGGGACGTCGCTGACCGTGAGGAAGTGCGTGAGCACCAGGCCCTCGGCCGGTGCGGGAAGGTCGCCGGCCGTGGCGCCGACAGGCGTGACGTCGGACATGTGTCGAGCGTATGGCGCGCATGGCCGTGCGGCATTCCCAGCCTGCGCCTCTTCACGGGGAAGCACCTGTGGTCGGTGCGGATCGAGGACCTCGACGATATTCATGCGTCGCAGTGGAGGCTCTTCACCCACGAGCGAGCAACGGGCCTCTCGCTCCGGCGTAGCAGAGCGGTGCCCGGCTGCGCCCACCCGATGGGCCCGCTGTGCCTGCTCGACCTGACCACCAGGTCCGTGGGCCGTGGGCCGTGGGGTCAGCGGGTGGGCGGCGGGGCTCTGGGCCCGGCGGGTCCGGCGTCGTAGCAGGTCACTGCTCAGCGGCGGCGCGAATGAGCAGGCCCCTGACGCCCGGGGCGAAGGTTCCGGGCGTCAGGGACGCGGGCTTCCAAGGATGATGACGGTGCGTTCTCCTGGTGTGTCTTTGTGGGCGCGCCTTCTTCGCCTCGGCCGGCGGGAACGGATGCGGGTGCACTGCCGTTCCACCTGCGGCGATGGTGGCGACGAGCTGCGTGAACTCCCGCTGGCGGAGCTTCGGTTCACCAGAGCCGAATCCGTTGTCCAGGAGGCGGAAGGCGTGGGAGCGCAGGGCGTGTCCCGACAGGGTGATCGCGTCGCCGCCCCTGCCGTCGGTCTGCACCCGGTCGAGCGGGCGGGTGTGCTGGGTGACGGGCGCCGGGGACGACGCACATGGGGGCCGGTGCGCGCCCCGCCGGGTCTATGCGGCCCAGGCGTGCTCCAGCAGGGTGTGGAAGGTGGCGGGCTCTCGGCCGATCAGTTCGGCCAGCGTCGGGTCGGTGGCGGTGAACTCGCCGTTCCGTGCTGCCGCGAAGATGCTCAGCATCAGGTCGGCGATCGGGGCCGGGGCGCCGTGTGCCAGGGCCTGCTCGCGGAAGGCGTCGTCGGGGACGACGGCGCGGGTGAAGGGCCGTCCGGTGGCCCGGGTTGCGATCTCGGCGACGGCGTCGAAGTCGAGCGCCGCCGCGCCGGTGAGCGGTGGGGTGGGCCCCTCGAAACGGCCCTCGTCGGCGAGGATCGCCGCGGTCGCCTCGGCGAGGTCGTCGTGGCCGGTCCAGGCGACGGGGCCGTCGGCGGGGAGGGCGATGTCGCCGGTGTGGCGGGCGGACTCCAGGAACAGCAAGGCGCTGGCCGTGTAGAAGCCGTTGCGCAGCGCGGTCCAGGGCAGGCCGGTGGCGCGCAGCAGGTCCTCCGTCCGGGCGTGGTCGCGGCAGGCCTGGAAGCGGGAGTCGTGGGCGGCGCCCATCTGGCTGGTGTAGAGGATGCGGCCGACGCCGGCCTTCACGGCGGCGTCGATGGCGGCGCGGTGGCCGGTGACGCACTCCTCGCCCGTGCGGTCGAGGGAGACGAGGAGCAGTTGTTCGGCGCCCTCGAAGGCGTGCACGAGCGAGGCGGGGTCGTCGAAGTCGCCCTGCCGGACGCGGACGCCGCGGTCGGCGAGGTCCTGGGCCTTGTGGGGGTCGCGGACGCTGACGCCGAGGTGGTCGGCGGGGAAGCGGTCCAGGAGGCGCTCGACGGTGCGGCGGCCGAGCTTTCCGGTGGCTCCGGTCACGATGATCACGGATGTTCTCCCCATGTTGTTTCCAGTGGAATCATCTTGATGGTAACACTGAAACTAACGATGGAATCAAGCCTCCGATATCATCGATTCATGCCTATGCGCGACACCGTCGACAGTCCTCGCCACCGCATCGTCGTGGCGGCCGTCGACCTGCTGGAGAACGGCGGGCCGGATGCGGTGAGCACCCGCGCGGTCGCCGCCGCGGCCGGGATGCAGCCGCCGGCGATCTACCGCCTCTTCGGCGACAAGGAGGGGCTGCTGGAGGCGGTCGCCGAGTACGGCTACGCACAGTTCCTGGAGAGCAAGCGCGCGCAGCTCGACCCCGCCCCGGAGGACCCGGTGGAGGAGCTGCGCCGTGGTTGGGACCTGGTGGTGGAGTTCGGGGTCTCGCGCCCGGAGCTGTTCGCGGTGATGAACCGGGCCACCGGCCGGGGGTCGGACGCAGCACACCGCGCGGGCCTGGAGATCCTCCACGGGCGGGTGCGCCGGCTGGCGGCCGGGGGGTGGCTGCGGGTCGACGAGGAACTGGCCGCCCAGATCATCCAGGCCACCGGCCGGGGCGCGGTCATCACCTGGCACTCCACCCCTGCGGAACGCCGCAATCCGGCACTGCTGACCATCCTGCGCGAGTCCATGGTCGCCGCCGTCACCCGCGCCGAACCGACGCTCTCCGCCGCGGAGACCGGTCCCGCCCCGGCGGCCCGCGCGCTGCGCGCCGCCCTCCCCGACGACGCGGACGTCCTGAGCGACGCCGAGCAGCGCCTGCTGCGCGAGTGGCTCACCCGCCTGGCGGCAGACGGTGGCGTGCCGCAGGCCTGATCCCGCGTCAGGCGTCCTCGTGCAGGTCGAACCTCCCGAGGAGAGGTCGTTCGACGAGGCGGCGGCGCCGGGCCGAGGACGGCGCCGACCGCGGGCTCGTTCCGTACGGCGTGGCGCCCGACATGGACGCCCCGAACCCGGATCCGGGGGAGGAGTACCAGCGCCTCAACACCCGGCTATTCGGCATCATCGACCCGCCGGACAACCGGGGCGTGCTCGCCGAGACCGTGCTCCCACCGTTCAACACGCCCGCCGAGGTGGGCTACGTACCGACTGCTTGCCTTCTCGCAGCGGCTCCGGGCTGTGCCGAGCCGACGCTCCGGTGCTTCCGGACCCTGGCCCGCGCTACATCGTCCCGACGCTCTTTGCCCGACAGCCTGCTGACCAAGCTGCCGGGCCATCGAGGCCGGATCAGCGGTGGTGGCGGCGGAAGAACTGCCAGATCGGCGTGTTGGCGTCGATCTCGTGGGTGGTGGAGCCGAGGCCGTCGAATTCGTGCGGGGAGCCGGTCCAGGTGTGGCCGCCGTCGGCGACGGTGTGGAGCTCGGTGTCGGCGCCGCGGTGGCACCTGCGGTAAGCGGTCGGGGTGACGTGTTCGGTCGCCGGGGAGGTGGTCGGGTCGGGTCGGCATCCGTTGGGTTCGGCCCAGCGGGTGAGGGCGGCCGGTACGGAGTAGCGCCAGGCGGGGTTGCCGGCGCGTCGTACGGGTTGATGGGGTCCTGCTGCCCGTGAACAGCGAGGACGGGCACGGGCTTTGCGGGGCGGCAGGATGCGGGGTCGGGCGTACTGTCGTCTGTGGGGTCCGGCCGGCCGGCGCGCAGGCCGGCGACCGGTACGACGGCGGCGGGCCGGTCGGGGAGTGCGCAGGTGAGGGCCGAGGTCATCCGGGCGCCGCCGGAGTGGCCCGGATGTTTCGTCACACCGCGGTGCGTGGCGGGCTCTGCGGCCGCTGCTTCGGAGGGCCGGCCGATGGGTCGACCGTCCCGGGTCCGCTCGGGCTGCGTCCCTGACAGGACCGGCGCGGGAGGACCCGGCCACGTTGCCTGACGCCCTACGTGTGCAACCTGTCGATGCCTTTTTCCCGTCCTTCGTCGTGGGCGTCGGCGCCCGCTGCCGGACCCAGACCTCGTATCTGGTCCTCAGCGGCATGGAAGGGGATGGGGCATGCTGCCACCGGACAGTCATGTGCATAGTCAGTGGTCCTGGGACGCACTGGCCGGGTCGATGGAACGCAGCTGCCTCCGGGCGGTTGAACTCGGGTTGCCCTCGGTGGCGTTCACCGAGCACGCGGACCTCACACCCTGGAGGCTCAGCCCTGGTGTGAAGGTCCCCGAGGAGTGGAATCCGCTGCTGGTGGACAGCGTGCTGACTCCGCCTCCTCTCGATGTCGGCGGATACCACGAGTGCCTGGAGCGATGCCGCGAGCGTCATCCGGGCTTGCGCATCCTGTCCGGCGTCGAGCTGAGCGAACCGCACTGGCATCGCGCCCGTGCCGCCGCCCTCCTCGACGCGGGGGCTTTCGAGCGGGTGCTGGCTTCGGTGCACTCCGCGCCGACTGCCGCCGGCGACGGCTTCACCGAGGTCTCCGCCCGCTACGACGATCAGTCGCCTGCCCAGGTCGTCCGCGCCTACCTGGCTGAAACCGTCCGGCTGATCCAACAGTTCGAGTCGTTTGAAGTGCTGGCGCACATCGACTACCCGGTCCGTCACTGGCCCGCGGACGGGAAGCCGTACGACCCTTACGACTTCGAGGAGGAGTACCGCCACGTCCTGCGCTGCCTCGCGACGGCCGGCAAGGTCCTCGAAGTCAACACGAGGGTTCCACTGCGCTCCGAGGTGCTGGCCTGGTGGCGTGAGGAGGGTGGCCAGGCCATCACCTTCGCCAGTGACGCGCACGATCCCGACGCCGTTGCCCGGGGCTTCGGCGATGCCGTCGGCATGGCCGAAGCCGCAGGCTTTCGCCCAGGCCGTGATCCCCACGGTTTCTGGAGCCGCGGGTGACCGACGGTGGTCACCCGATGGGTCGTCCGCTCCGAGGCCACCCCGTCCTGTTCCACCTCGCCGCGCTGCTGGACACCGCGTGCCGACCACCCGCCGAGCCACGGCCGCCGATGCCACCGAACCGGCACGCCCGGCCGGCTCACTCGTCAACGACACGGGGAGCGGACCGGTGGGGCCGCCCACTTCTTCCACGCCCCACTCCACCTGCGTCGGCTTCGGCCTGGAACGCTGGGCCCAGCGGATCCACAGCCACCTCGGCGGCGACCCGACCACCTGGCCCGACCACCTCCGCACAGCAGCCGACTGAACAGCGACCCGCGCTCTCCCCACCTGGCCTGCTGTCCGCCCCACGGGCAGCAGGCCGTGCTCTCACCCGCCTTCCTGACCGTCGTTGCCGCCCAGGAGCGCGAGAAGAGAGGTGCTCAGCGAGACACGTCCGACCCGGTGGGCACCTTCGCGACAGGCGCCGGCCCGGGCGACCGCCCGCCACCATGCCCGAGGACCCTTCGTGCACCTCCACATCGCCTTCGCCGCCGCAGCCGCCGCCCGGCTGCTCGCGGTGCTGCTCAAGCAGGTCATGAGAAGCGACAGCGTCGGTGAACCCCGCCGTCGCAGGGACGCAAAAACCGTTTGGCGGACGAGGCGACCACTGCTAGGTTCCCGGAAGCCGTGCGAGAGAACGAGGAGGTGGTACCCGTGAACGCAGTACCGACATGGGTGCTCTCCTCCGGGGTCACGGTCGGACGACAGGTCGTCCGGGAGCGCCGTTTCTGAGCCCTCCCGAAAGGCACGACCGTGCACTTCACCTCTGAGCAGCACCTCGACGACGGCGTCGTCGAACGCGAATTCACCCTCGGCGAGATCCCCGGCATCCTGTGGACGCCCGCATCCGCCTCCACATCCGCACCGGCACCGCTGATCCTGCTCGGCCACCCGCCCCTCGGGCTGCGCACGATGTACCCCCGACTGGCCGCCCGGGCCCGGCACTCCGCGGCGGAGGGCTTCGCCACGGCCACCATCGAGCTCCCCGGAAGCGGCGACCGGCCCCGTTGGCCCGCCGCCGAGCGGGCCCGCGCCGACCTGCGCCGGGTGATGGCGGCCGGCGAGCCGGTCAGCGACGAGATCGTCGACGCCCTCATCCTCCCGCTGGTCGACAAGGCGGTCCCGGAATGGCAGGCCGCCCTGGACGCCCTCCTCGCACTGCCCGGGATCGGTGGTCCGGTCGCCTACTCGGGGGGAGTGATCTCCATCGGCATCCGGCTGGCGGTGGTCGAGCCGCGCATTTCGGCCGCCGTGCTGTTCGCCGGGAGTTTCGTGCCTCGCGCCATGTTCGAGGAGGCCCGGCAGGTCACCATTCCGCTGCACGTCATGCTGCAGTGGGACGACGAAGGGAACGACCGGCAGGCGGCCCTGGACCTGTTCGATGCCTTCGGCTCCGAGGAGAAGTCCCTGCACGCCAACATGGGCGGGCATACCGGTGTCCCCCAGTTCGCGGGGGACGTCGCAGCCCAGTTCTTCACGCGGCACCTGAAGTGAGGGCGGGCCGTCGGACCGGCAGCAGACGGTAGCTGATGTCGGCCGGCACGCCGTTCATCGAGGACGGGACCCGGCCTTCCGCAGCTCGCTGCATCGTGCGCCCCTGCTGAACTCTCGGCAGGGGCGCATGCTGCCTGACGTCATAAGCTGTTCGATTTCTGCAGAGCTTCCAGTGCTGCCCGAACTCGGGTTCTGGCTCAACCCGCACCTTGCCGCGGGGCCGCCTGGGGCGGCCGTGCCACCGCCCGCCCGCAGTGGCGCCGCTGTTGGAGATCACCAGCTCCGACCGGCGGCTCCCGTCGAGCCGGACGTGCCCGAAGTCCCTGCCGCTCGTCGAACTGGCCGAGCGCCCCGGATGGAGCGCAGCGTTGCCGCGCCGCCCCGACCGGTCGTCCTCCTCTCGGGCCGGGCGGGCGCAGCGCCGATCCGGGGCCGCCCGGTCCCGTGTCCGCCAGCCGCCCCGGACCTGCCGCGATGCTGCGGTTCAGCGGGTGGACCAGACCGGGCAATCGACGGCGTGACGGGTCAGCAGCAGGATGCCGCCGCCTTCCATGACCTGACGGCTGCGCACGGCCTGGCAGCAGCCGCGGCGCGCGGCCGGTACCAAGGCGGGCATCCGGCGTGCCGGTGCGGCCTCCGGGCGGGACGGCGACGCAACGGGGGGTTTCGGCACCGGCCCCGTGGCAGTGGCGGGAGCGGGTCGGGCAGGTTGGGGAACGGTGATGTGGCGGCCGGCCTGGTCGGCGGAAAGGCGGAGGGTGGGGGCGTGTGTGCGGGGGCGGTTGTGTCGGCTGTCTGGCATACCGGCACTGTGCCTCGTTCCGTGCCGATCATGTGCAGGCCCGGATGTGACACGCCGTCGGGTACACCCTGTGCCCGGTCCCGGCCCGGCTGGGGCGCCGACCGCGGGTATGCCTGTTCGGACGTGATGTCCGGGGGGCGTTGGGCACGTGACCCGGAAGGAGGTGGCCGCCGTGGTGCGCGGGAATCGGGATCCGGCGTCGCCGGCCGTACGCGTCGAGCCGGTCGGCGCGCACGTGGACGAGTGGATGCGGGCCCGGGCCCGCGGGGTGGTCGCCGTGCACGCCTGCGGTGCCGAGGATCTGCGGCTGTTCCTGGACGCGCTCGGGATCGATGAGCGGTCTGCCGGGCTGCGGGAGTCCGGGCGGGAGGCGCGCGGGGGCCCGTGGGCATCGAGGGACATGGCAGGGTCAGGCAGTGCCGCTGTGGCCGCCACCGTCGTCGTCGTGTCCGTCACGGCAGTCGTCTTGGTCTTCTTCGTAGTTCCATGGGTGATCGCCTTCGCCGCCGGCGTTCTGCTCCTGGCCGGGGTGCTGGAGGAGGCGGCGGAGGTGCCAGTCGCGGGCGCGGTCGAGCTGGTGGGGGGTGAGGCCGGTGGCCTGCAAGATGTGCTGGGTGCTGGCGGGGCCGAGGCGGTGGTGGGCTTCGAGGAGGATGGAGGCCCACAGTTCCTCCATGTCGAAGGGCCGCTGTTCGTAAGCGGTGACGAGGGTTTCCAGGTGGTCCCAGGAGCAGGCGGTCAGCAGGCGCTCGCCGTGCTCGAGGGCGCCGCAGGCGGTGGCGGAGGAGTCCGCGACCGTGTACAGGTAGGCCTCCTCCTCGGGCACGAGGACAGCGCACAGGTCGCACAACTCAATGCCCTCGATGTCCCCGTGGCGGTGATTGCCGGGATGTGTCACGGCGGACCCCCGTTTCTGTCCGGCGGTGTCGTCCGAGGTTGCCGTCCGGCACGACGTGGGCGGTCACGAGGTGTGCCCTGCGGTCCGGCCGGCTTCCGTTCGCAGCTCAGCCGGCCGGGCCGGGTGCATGCGGTGACCGCCGAACGGCCCGGCGGGGTGGGGGGAGCCGAACCCTCACGCCGCTCGGGCGCCGGTACTTGAAGCCGGTGCGTCCGCCTGCTGCGCCGTACCCCCGGGTGCGTGCCGTCGGGGCAACCGGGCCCCGCACCCCGGCAGCATCCCGCCGTCCCGGACACCGCGCTCCCCGAGCTGCGGGCAGGCCTCCGAGCTGCGGTAGTGCCCGCCCGGTCGGTGACGGTAACGGAGCGGCGCGGGTCAGCGCTGGGCGTAGACGCTGTCCATGAATTCGATGATCTGCTGGTCGGTGAGGCGGCCGCCCTCGCGGTGGCCCTTGCACAGGTCGGCCTCGCTGATCATCCCGACCAGGCGGTCGTTGTCGATCACCGGGATGCGGCGGATCTGGTGCTGCTCCATCTTCGTGAGGACGGTGTCGATGCTGTCGTCGGCGCGGACGCAGTGCAGCTGGCCGGCCAAGTCCATGGCGGTCATTCGGGCGGGGTCCTCACCCGTGGCCAGACACCGGATGACGATGTCGCGGTCGGTGACCATGCCCTTGAGCTTCTGGTCGGCGCCGCAGATCGGCAGGGCGCCGACCTCCATCTCGCGCATCATCTTCGCCGCATCCAACAGGCTCTGGTCGGCGCCGATGCACTGGGCGCCTGCGTGCATGACGTCCCGAGCTGTGGTCACGCTTCCTCCTCGATCGGTTCACTGGCCCCGACGGTGCCGGGCTCGGGGCATTTTTGAGTCTGTGACCGTGCCGGGCGGCCCGCACTTCGAATCCGGCCGCTCGTGCAGGGGGCTCGCCGCTGTCCTTGCCCCACGCCCTGTCCCCGGGTCGGCCGGCGGCGACGGCGGGGCCGGTGATCGAGGGCGGGCCGGAGCCGTGACGGGCTGGCGCGGTGGGCGGGTGGCAGGTATCGGCGGACCGCAATGGTGGCGGGAGGCGCAGTGGCCATCACCGGGCACGCCCGGCTCGACTGGTGCAGGAGGTGTCAGGGGAAGGTGTCTGTGCGGAGCGGGGCGGCGAGAGCAAGGAGCCGGGCCGCGGCGTGTCCGTCGATCTCCACCTGGAACTGGCCGGGCGAGGTCTGCGAGGACGCGACCATCCTCGGCAAGGTCGTCGCCGTTTTCCGTCGTCTGTGATCCGCCCCGCCTCGGCCGGGCGGCAGCATCGGGGGTGCGGGTGATCAGACGCAGCGTCGCGGTGGGGCCGTGTCTGCGGGTCACACTCGGAACCGAGCAGTCGGTGGACCTGCCGCAGTGTGCACCGGGGGTGGGCGGATGCCGCGGGCCGATCTCACGAACCGAGGATCCCGGCCGTGGCCGGGGGGGGTAGTGGCCGCAGCAATGGCGGCGCCCGATGTGCCCGGTTCGTGATCTGCCCCGTACATGTGTGGCATGCCAGCGCCAAGAAGCGCCCGGACCGGCCCGGATGCCGACATGGCGGTGGATCCGGGCCGGGTGCCGCACGGCTCCTTCGTTGGCTTCTGCTCCGTTCCCGTGGCAGATGCAGTGACTGTGCCAGCGCCAGAGGCTGCTCCGGCAGGACGTCGAAGGTGCGAACGAGGTCATGGAATTCTTGTATAGGTTTGCACGCCGGTTCCGCTGTTCAGGTAGGCGGCGATATTGCGTACAGCCGTGGTGAGTTCTTCGATCACCCGTGCGGCCTGTTCCGGATTGCGCAGATCCGGGAGGTGCCCGGTGTGCCCGGTGTGCTCGGTTGTTCCTGAGACTTGCGTGAGAGGGCTGGATTCGAGGCGTGCCCCGGGCAGGGAGTGCGGAGAGGCGACGCGGGGTTGCGGGTGAAGGGCCGGGAGGGAGGACGCTGGAAGGATGTCCGTCGGCCCTGCATGTGCTCGGTGCAGGATTTCTGGCGAATCTCCCGCGAGAGAAAAACTGCCGACCTGGGGAGATCCTTCAGCGAGCCTGAACTGATCCTCCACCGGGCGTGCCCTCGGTGGAACGGAATTTTCTTCCCGGGATTCCTGGAACAACGGGCTGGATGAATAGCGTGGCTTTTGGATGTATGAAGTCTCCCATTCCCTGCGGTAGTCCTCGACGTGGTCGACGCAGTGGGTGCGGGCGTGGAAGACCGCGCTTCCTTCGCCGAGCTCGGGATACCAGAGGTTGGCACCGGGGAAGGTGACGCTTCGCATCCGGGGTTTGATGGGCTCAGCGCATCCCATGCAGCATCCCGGTGGGACGATGAGGCGGGCGGAGCCGGTGTGCTCGGTCCGCCGCGGGCCGCCGTTCCATCGGTGTTCTCCGTTGTGGCAAGGCGGGAGTTCGCCACAGGTCCGGCACACCGCGTAGTGCTCCGGGAGGACGTGCCAGTCATGGCTGGCCGGTGCGCACCAGTGTTTCGGAACGGACCTGGGGATGTTTTCATTGCGCAGAACCAGGATCACGGGGCGCTTGTAGAAGCTGGCCCGGTCGGGGGGCATCGTGCTCCTGTGGGCGCCATGGAGATTTTCGGAATGACTCCACAGCTCCACGTGTTCGTACCAGGATTCCTGGTAGGTCCTCGGCCACTGGGAGTACGGGTATTCGTTGATTTCCAGGACTTGCCACGGCTGACGGTCCAGAACAACGGTTTGACCTGTCTGCAGGCGCAGGAAGACCTCGTCCGATTGGTGCTCGGGCCAGTCGATGCGGCCGACGCGGACGGGTTGGTCGGGGAGCCACTCCTGGTTAGGCACGCACGCTCCTCGGGGTCTGGGCAGAGTTTGGCTGTTGCTCGGATGGTTTCAGAGATTCTCGGTCATCTCTGGTACGCGGAGGCTCTGACACGCTCACGAACCGGCTCTCCCCGCCATATGGCGCAGTGGGCTGCAGGGTGTATCGATTCTTTGCGGCCGGTAATGGTCCCCGAACGGCCCGGAAGATTTTCGTGCATTCGGGCGATGTGATGATCCGCTAGTTTCCTTCGGTTATTTATTGGGGTACGCACCTTCTGCATGGGCGAGGCGGCTGCCGCCGCCGCAGGTCTCCGCCGCCCGGAGCGGATGACGGGATTCCGCTCTGGGTGGCGGTCAGGGGTTGCCCGGGCGGGGTGGGCGTCCTGGGCGGTGGCCGACGGGGGGATGAACCCGGCCTGTGTGAGAAGCCTGAATGGGGCTCGTCTGTCCGGGCCTGCGGCCCGGACCGCCACGGGGGCGCTCGTGGGGGTCCGGGGCCGCCCGGCAGCAGGTATGCAGTGATCAGAGCGAGTACCGCACGCCTGTCCGATCTGCGGAAGCCCCGGATACCCGGCGGCTCGGGGTCCTGTGCAAGCCGACCGGAGCCGCGTGTTCTCCAGCCTTCTACCGCGGGCATCGCTGCCGTGGCGGGTGACCGCGCTCGAGGAAGCCCGGCCACTGGGATGCCGTTCGTCCTGGACTCCGGCCTCCTGCCCTCCAACCTGCTTTCCGACCCCAGTCCGGCAGGGTTGCTTCCGGAAAGGCCCGAAGCCAGATGTGGATCATGTTCACCATGGAATCGCCGGGCTCACGTCGGCGGCTCGGCACGCTGCCCACCGACGGTGTCTCGGCCGGCATCCGCCCAGATGTCGCTGGCAGGGGCGTGCCCCGCGGCAGGAGGCATCGTTCTTCGTGTGTGACGATGCCGAAAGCGGTGCCGGGACCGCGCCGGGGAAGTGCCGAAACAGTCCTGCACTTCCCGAATATGCCGATCTACGCCTATCTAAGTCTTTTGTGGCGTGAAGCTGGTCGGAGTGTCCCCGGCCAGCCTGACCCGGAGTGGGATGCACTGGTCGCTGACTCCGGCATGTGGGGGACTGGAGACGGCCAACCCTCCACGGCAGGCGGTGCTGACGCCGCGGCGATGGGTGAGCAAGACCATTGAAGCCGCGACACTCACAGCGGGGCCCGGCTGCTGTGGGCCGTTGCAGTGGTCTTCGCCGCGGCCGTGGCGTAGCGCGTTGGCGGTACGGTGGGCAGAGTGCAGGCTGAGAATACGCGGCCCCGCCTGAACCCCGAGTGCGGCGGGGCCCGACTGTTCGCCTTACGGCAACGAGAAATAGCTGCCCGAGTGAGGCCTGAAGTGACATGAGAGGCGGCAGGTCTCCCATGTCTGAGCACCTTGCTCCCCTTGTTCTGCACACTTCCCGGCTGTCTGCGGTCGTCCCGAGCACCCTATTGCTGAAGTTTCTTGAGCTGCGTCTGCAGCGGGCAAGAAGGACACCGGCGATCCAGCCGACCCAGGCGGGCGCCGCAGCCGAACTCAGGGGAAGATGGCCCATGGTCGAGGGCATCACTCTTTGCCCAAGCCGGATCGGCAGCGCCGCCAAGATCGCCCTCGTTGATGCCTGGCGGGAGGCTCCCGCTGAGGATTTCATGACAGAAGAATTTGCAGAATGGGCGGCGTCTCGGGGGTTTCGGAAATTGGCCGCCATTGCCCTCCCCTGATTGCGCTCAGGCCTCCTCGTGCCCGTTTTCTTCCGCGTCCTCGCCGAGGGATGCCAGGCTCTGGCGCAGCGCGTCCATCTCGCGGTCCGCCAGTTTTCCCTCGACGATCCGACGGATCTGCTCGTGGCGTGCATCGGTATATTTCTGCGGGTCCCACGTGGTGGTGAGAAGGTCGATCAGCCGCTCGGCCATCCGGAGTTCGGCATCGCCGAATTCTCTTTCGCCCGTGGGCAGGTGGTCAACTTCGCGATGCGGATCCCGTATCTCGTCGGCGAAGTAGAGGGTGTGCAACGTCAGCACTCCACCTCCGCTGTATATGGCGCCGAGGTGCGTCCTGTCGCGTATCGAGAACGGGGCGACTCCCACGCGCAGCGAACGCTCCATTGCGGAAGCCAGCAACTGGTACGTCTTCGCGTGCGCTTTTCCTCGCGGGCCGATGTAGTAGGGTGTGCGAAAATGGGCCGGGGGAATTTCGGAGAGGTTTACGAATTCCAGAACTTCGATATTTTTCGATCTTCCGTTCGGGATTTCTTCGAATTCGCCCGGTTCGATCGTCAGGTATTCCCCGTCTCCGGCGTCGAATCCCCTTTCGAGATCCTGGAAGCTCACCTCGGCGCCGGTCCGCTCGTTCACCCATTGAATGCGAACCCGGTCGGACGTGCCGCGTTCGATTCGATGGAAGCTGATGTCGTGTGTTTCCACCACCTTGTACAGGGCTATTGGCAGAGTAATGAGTCCAATAGTCAGAGCGCCGGTCCACACTGGTCCAGTCATGACGGCCTTTCCGTACCCGCCGGTGTCCCGGTGGCGGAGGCACTTGCTCGGCGTCGGGTCGATCATAATTCCCGGACCCCGGCCCGGCGCTTCGGGCGATGGGATGCAACCACTCGCCGAGGTCCTCGCTCGACGGGCGGGAATTGTCAGACCTTGACGCGCTTCGGAGTCTCCGTCGGCACCGAGGCGGCATCGGCACCGCCGGCCGCGCAGCGTCGGGCGGTTCCGTGCCGAGGGCGGGCGCGTTACCCCGTCCGGGTGCGGGGGCCAGGCGGCCTGCTCTGAGCATTCGGCGCCACCCGCGGACCCGCGACGGAGCCAAGGCGTGCGGGGATCCAGCTGGGCGGGGCCGCGCGAGGGGGGCTGAACTTTCGGGCTCCGCTGCGGGCCACCCGGGTGATGTGCGGCGCGTCTTCCGGGGCCGGCTGCTGCGGCAGTTTTTACAGTCTCATTCGCGGCTCCCCGTGGAAATGGGCGGGTTGCCGCGGTTACAGGCCTAGCCTCGCCCCCCTGTGGAGGGTCTGGCGCGGACTGCCCCTTGCGATCCCAGCCCAGCGTGCAAGGGGCTGCGGTCCGGCCCCCGGCGTAGGCACGGCGCGCGGGCCGGGCCGCCCATTGCAGCATCCCCGAGCGCCGGCGTCGGGCCATCCGCCTCGGTAGGCCCGCGACGGCAGGTCTTGCCCCCTTTGCTCGAAATAACAAAATATGCATTCATGCTGCCATGTATGCGAATTGTATTGATGTGCGGGCCGGTGGCCTGTCCGGCAGGGAGGTGAAGGTGGCCGGTGCCCGCCCGCGGCGCTGAGTGCCGTTGGTGCAACGGGTGGGGAACGCTGGTTGCTCCGGGCGGGAAGGGCCTGATTGCCTGTCCCGCCTGCCGAGGCCTGGGGCGCCTCGGGCCCCCGCCGCAGCGGCGGTGAGCGGAGGCGGCTTTCTCAGGTACGGGCCGTGCCTGACGGCCGCTCGTTTCGGCGTGGCATGTATGCGCCGGGTACAGGGTGTTTCTGCGGTGGCCGCCCGCGGTGGGGTGGCTGCCTGCAGCGGCTGCGGCCGCCCCACCGCGGACAGGCGGCAGACGGCGTTCGGCAGCTGAGCCGGACGGAAGCGAGGGCGATGGGATGCAGGAGTCGGGTGGGCTCTCGGCCGGGGCGTGCACGATCAGGCCCTATCACCGGCGCCACCGGGACCAGGTGCTGGAACTGCTCCGGGCGGACTGTCTGCCGGGGCAGTTTCCGCCCGGCACGGGGCACCCTTGCCGATGCCCTGGCCGGCCGCTGTCTGGACGGGCATCCTCAGATCCACGGCGCCGACCGGCCGGTCACCGACGTCCTCTTCGACGCCCGCGGCCATGTGGCCGGGGCGGTGTGCTACGCGCTGCAGCCGCGGCAGCGGGCCGGCCATGTGCTGTGGGCGCATGCCGGGGAGGACTTCGCGGCGATGGCGGTCCTGGTGTCCTGGGCCAGGTCCCGGCTGGGAACGGGCCGTCCCTGGTACGCCTTCGCCGGATTCCCGGCCGCCGGGCCTGCGGTCGCAGGCCTGCCCTGCGCTTTCCGGCCGGCCACCGCGAAGGCCCTGCACGCTGCCGGTTTCACCCCGCTGACGGGGCAGCACTACTGGCACCGTGACATCGGCCCCCACCTGGTGGACCAGGAACCCGGCACGCACGACGCCGATCCCGTCCCGCGCCCGGCCGGCTGGTCCCTGCGCACCGGCGACGGACCGGCCGGAGCCGAGGCACTGATGGACGCTCCCCGCCAGGGCATCGCCCATCTGCACGGCCTCACCCTCCACGGCGGCGGCAACGGCCTTCACACTTTGCATGAGGATCCGGGCCGCCGTCTGATCGCCCGGTGTCTGCGGCAGGCCGCGCTGTGTGCGGCGGCCGGGATGACGGCCGTCACCGACACCGCAGATCCCGACGACCCGGTCTGCCGGCTCCTCGACGAGTACGGCTTCACCCTCCTCGACGCCTTCACCGTCCACCATCGGCCGGCCGCCAAGCCTCCTGCCCGTTTCGGCCGGGCCCATGGAGCCCTGCCCGACCCGGCCGGTCAGCACGCCCCAGGTCACCCCTAGGGTCCGTCTTCAAAGTTGATCAAGCGGTGGGACCATGACGGTGTGATTCGTCGTCATGAGCTGTCGGATGCGGAGCGGGCCGTGCCGCCGCGGTTCCTGCCGAGGCCGGCAACCACCGACCTCGATGCCTATCAGGGCTACAGCTGCCGCAAGATCCGCGCCTACCTGCGCAGACGCGGCATCCGGCACACCATCCCCGAACGCATCGACCAGGTCCTCGGCCGCCTGAACCGCGGCTCACGCGGCGGACGACC
This sequence comes from Kitasatospora sp. NPDC007106, assembly GCF_040634455.1. Lineage (NCBI taxonomy): Bacteria > Bacillati > Actinomycetota > Actinomycetes > Kitasatosporales > Streptomycetaceae > Kitasatospora > Kitasatospora sp. NPDC007106. The sequence continues at coordinate 1,342 of NZ_JBEYFP010000040.1, read as the reverse complement.
ACCCGCCTTCGACCGCCGCACCTACCGGCTCCGCAACGAGCAGAAGATCCGAACGAGACTGCCTTGGTGCGCTGCCGGACGACCGGCCGGCTCGGGCACCGAAACGGGTCGATCTCCTCCGACGCCCGCCGCCGCTCCGGCACCGGCGCACCCGACTCGCCCACCGGCACTCGGCGCCGCAGCCCGCAGCTCCGCGAGCCACGTCCCGATCGGATGCCGCCCTTTCCCCCCGGCGGTCGGCCCGGGACGCGGCGTCCGCAGTACGGGGCCCGCCGTGATCAACCGGCGGCTCTCACGGGCTCGCGGCGGGCGCGGATGGCACGGCGGCGCCGGGGAACCGGTCGGCGACCAGGCGGGCTGCCCAGTCCTGGATGAGCCTTTGCACCGGCGGGTGGGTCAGCCCGGCGGCACGCTCCAGGGCGGCCGCGGAGGCGGTGTCGTAGGTGTCCTCCGCGAGGAAGGAGAGTGTCTCGGGGTCGACGCCGGTCAGTGCGCGCGGCAGTCTGCGGACCAGGCCGACGGGCAGCACCATCCGGGGCGGGCGCAGGCCGAGGCGTTCGGCGGCCAGGGCGACGAGTTCGGGCAGCGGCGGCGTGGCCGGGTCGAGCACGGTGTGCAGGTGCAGCGGTTCCCTGTCGTGGTGCGGGACCTCGGCGAGGAAGGCGGCGAGGTGGTCCACGGCGACCACCGGAACGACGGTGCGCCGGGTGCCCGCGAGGGCGGGCAGGCGTCGCTCCCAGAGCTGCTCGACGAGGGTGGCCAGGCCGAGGTACTGACCGGCCTCACCGGTGCGGGAGTGCCCGATCACGGCGCCGGGGTTGACCACCGTCAGCGGCACGCCCAGCCGTGGTGCGAGGGTGCGCACGGCGATGTCGCCCTCCGTCTTGGACGCCTCGTAGGCGCCCAGCTCGCGGTAGAGGCGGTCGGCGTCGGCGGCGGGCAGGGGATGGTGCTGTCCGGCGCTGCGGCCGACCCGGTAGCCGGAGAGGTGGACCAGCCGCCGCAGCTCGGGGCGGCCGGCGGCCCAGTGCAGGGGGTGGATCGCGCCGTCCACGTTGGCCGCGCGGGCCTCGTCGCGGGTGAGGCCGAAGGCGTAGCGGGCCGCCAGGTTGACGACGTCGCGGACGCCCTCCAGCCGGTGTTCGTCGGCCGCCGGGAGGGCGAGGCCGGGTCGGGTGATGTCGGCGGCGACCGTGGTGAGCCGCTCGGCGACCGCGTCCGGTGCGGCGCCGCGGGCGGTCAGCCATGCCGGCGGGGCGGCTACCGCGGTTCGGGCTGGTGCTCCGGCACGGCGGCGGCGCCGTACTGGTTCTTCTCGACCAGGCCGGGCGTGTAGAGGTGG